>SXOY01000118.1 GCA_005776545.1 Planctomycetia bacterium
ACCCGCGTCTTCCTGGTTGCTCGCAACGAAGCGACCAGCTTGCTTGAACGCGACTTGGTGCTCGGCGACATCACCGTTGCAGCAAACTCACGCAGCGGTTTCACACTCAACACCAAAGAACTCTTCCTTGCAAACCAGCAGCTCGTTCGTGCCAACACCCCATACGCACTCGAGCTTCGCTCAGAACGTCCAGTCGCCGCGACATTCTCCTACTACGACACCATGCTCCTGCAAGGCTTCCGCTCAGCAGTGGGCGAGCCATTCTCCAGCCGCGTGAGCGACACCTGGTCGTTTGGTCAGGTCAACAAGGCCGAAGGCGTCTTTGATTTCGTCCTCTTCTACAACACCACTGACGCGCAGGTGAAGGTCACAACCACGCTTCTCCCCGAAGGTGGCGGCACGCCGATCGAACTAATTTACGATGTTGATCCATTCCGCCGCGCAGGCTGGAGCATTAACAACGAGCCGAGCATTCCAATGGGTCGTTACGGCGTTGTCATTCAGGCTCAAGGCCCGATCGTCGCGTCAGTTTCTCACTACGACTCTGTGCTTTCAGTTGCTGAAGGATTCTCTGGTTCAGCAGGTCTTGGTTCAACTTCAGGGCTGCTGCCTGAAGGCCGCTACGGACTTGATGCAACCGGCGAGACCATTGGTATCGTGAATCCTGGCGACACGGCTTCGACCGTCACCTTCAGCTTCATCGCGGCCAACGGCTCGACCTATCGCACCTCATCGCTGGTTCCTGCCAGAGGCCAGACAACACTCGATGTTGCAACGCTTCCCGACTTCCTGCTTAACCAGCCCTACTCGGTTCTCTACACGTCCACACAGCCCGTCGCAATGGACATGCTCACTCTCGCATTCAACCAAGCTCTGGCCACCGCGCCAGTTGATCGTGCCTACAGCCTCTGGGGCTTTGGCGAAGGCTTCCGCGCTGGTGATGGTCTCGGCCACCCCGGTGTCAAGGAATACCTCCGCCTCTTTAACCCCAGCGCCGGTGATGTCGTTATTGAAATCACCATCGGCTATGACAACGGCTTGGGTGTCGAGACATTCCGCCAGACGCTCAGCTCACGTCAGGTTGTTGAACTCGATGTTCACACGCTTGTCACAGGTTCACGTCGGGCGGTCAATGCGTGGTACGGCCTGTCGGTCAAGGCCCCCACTCCGATCGTCGCCTACTTCGCACACTTCGACTCGGCCTTCCCAGGCGCATTCGGTGCTCTTGGCACGCCACTGGGTGCCAGCGCGATCCTGACCTGATTGTGCAGCTTCACGATACCTGAGGGGCATGGCTCACCGCCGTGCCCCTTTTCATTTTCTGCCTGACTTCGCGCTTTTTGACGACTTCTAGCCGCCTCCGCACTCGCGGCATATAAATGCACTATGGCAGAACTCTCCATCCTGCAGATTGCGGACAAAACCGCCCGCCTTTCGATCAACCGGCCCGACAGTCGCAATGCACTTTCCCTAGACCTGCTCCATTCGCTGATTTCCCATGTTGATTCACTGTCACACCACGAAGACCTCAACGCACTGATTTTGACTGGCGAAGGCAAATCGTTCTGTGCAGGCATGGACCTGAAAACGGTCATGAACTCCCCCGGCGAATCGTTCAAACTGCTCAGCACACTGGCGGACTTCACCCTTCGCTTCCGACGCCTTCCCATGGTCACCATCGCCCGCGTGAACGGCGCTGCTGTCGGGGGTGGGTGCGGGCTGGCGTGCGTTGCGGACATCTGCCTTTCACACGTGGATGCCAAACTGGGTTTTCCGGAGGTTGATCTAGGCGTCTGTCCGGCCGTGGTCGCGCCATGGCTCGTCAAGAAAATTGGTCCAGGGCCGGCGCGAAGAGTTCTCCTTTCCGGCGGCCTGCTTACAGGCACACAAGCACACGCGGTTGGCATCGTCGACACCCTTTTGCCAGATATCGCAGCACTCGATATCGCGACCTCTGATCTGGCAGCACGCCTTGCGCTGGGTGGCGGGTTCGCATTACGCAAAACCAAAGAGCTTCTCAATTCACTCGATGGCTCCTTGGTAGACAGTGCAGTTCTGGAGGGAGCTGTGCTTTCTGCCAAAGTCATTCAATCGCCTGAAGGCCAGTCCATGCTCAAGGCCAAATTTGCAACTTGAAAGTTCATACAATGTCTATTCAACCATTACCGTTCACTGTGGATACCGATGGCCCAACTGCCGGGGTTGTTGTCATTACACTCGAACAACCTGGCCGCCCTGTCGTCGTTCTTGATCACGAACTGCTCCAGCGCCTCGATGTCACGCTCAACCAGCTCCCAGTGAACACAAAAGGCGTGGTGATCAAGTCCGCCAGCGAGCGTGTGTTCATTGCTGGAGCAGACCTGAAGACTATTTCAGAATGGTCGGATCCAGAACTCGATCGTTACCTTGCGTTCGGCTCAAGCGTCTTCCTGAAACTCGCAACTCTGCCGGTCCCAACCGCGGCGGCAATCAACGGCGCGACGCTTGGTGGCGGCCTGGAACTCGCCATGCATTGCGATGCTCTCATTGCCGCCCCATCTGCAACTGGCAAGCCCTACCCCGTCGGACTTCCAGAAGCTGGTCTTGGACTCTGTCCCGGTTGGGGCGGCACAAATCTACTTCCATCATGGACATCCAACCCTGCCGATGCAATCGCTCGCACATGCACCGGCACTCCCTTCACATTCGACGAAGCAGTCGCCGCCAATCTGTTCACCAAGGTTGTCGAGCCGGCCGCGCTCATCGATGCCGCGAAACTGCACGTTGCGACTGCCAAGGTAACCCATGGCGGTTTGGCCGATCTTTGGGGCCAATTTCCCGCCCAGCGCAGTGCAGCTGTGAAGGCACTGGATTCCATTCGCCACGAGTTGCCAAAGACACTCGCGTCGATAGCGGTAGTCGAGGCACTCGATATTGGGCTCACCCGCTCCTACCTCGATGCGCTCGACTCTGAGCGGCAACTCCTGGTCCGCCTGCGTCACACCCCCCAGGCGCGGGAAGCACTCGCAAATTTCTTTGCCAAATCCAAGAAATAGCCAACAAATCAAACGATTCGTCGCCACCACAACCCCCAACCCTGAAATCCAACGTCAATAAGCGAATAATCCCCCGCCCCTTTGCCCCTTCATCACTTCCAATTGGAGTCCCATCCCATGGCCGATCTCAAAAACCTCAAAGGCATCTCTGCCGCAGACCGCAAACTCATTGAAGAAGCGGAGGAATGGCTGGGTGCTGAACCAACCAAAATGGGAGCAGTGAAGAATCTTTTCTGGGGAAATATCAAAGAGGATTTCTACTTCCCCTACCCCATTCAAGATGCACGCGAAATCGCCGAATGCGATCAACTCCTCGCCCGCCTTGATGACTATCTGAAGAACGAGCATCCTGCGGTTCAGATTGATGCTGAACAGGAAATCCCTCGCTGGGTGATCGACAAACTGTTCTCGCTTGGCGTCCTTGGCATGACGATTCCCAAGGAATTCGGCGGATTGGGAATGGGAATCACAAGCTACAACCGCGTGCTTGAGAAACTCGGCGAATACTGCGGCTCCACCGCCGTTCTAGTTTCCGCACACCAGTCTATTGGCTGCAAAGCTGTCATGCTCTACGGCAATCCCGATCAGAAATCCAAATGGCTGCCCCATTTGGCCAAAGACTGGGTGTCGGCATTCTGCCTATCTGAACCACAGGTTGGTTGCGATGCGGGCGGACAGGAAACCTATTTCATTCGCGATGGCGAAGACTACTTGGTCTATGGCGAAAAGAAATGGGCCACTTCCGGCGCATTGGCTGGCCTGTTCACCGTCATGGCTCGCGAAAAACGCGATGATGGCAAGGGCAAAATCTCCGCGCTCGTCATGCACCCCGAAATGGAAGGCGTGGAAATTTTCCAGAAAAACCGCTCAAAATGCGGCATCCGCGGCACATGGCAGGCCCGCATCCGCTTTAACGGGGTTCGCGTCAAACGCGACCACCTGCTCGGTCAGGAAGGCCGCGGCCTCCAGATGGCACTCTCCTGCCTCAACTACGGCCGCTGCACCTTGTCTGCGGGCATGATCGGCGGCGCTGGCCACGTCAAGGACCAGGCAACCAAATGGGCGCAGACCCGCTTCCAGTTTGGCAAAGCCCTTGCCGAACAGGAACTTGTTTCCAAACGCGTTGCGCACATGGCAGCGCTCTGCTACGCGATGGATGCGGTGCTCTACATGACCACCGGCATGCTCGACCGCAAGGAAGAAGATCACCAGGTTGAAACCGCTCTGTGCAAAGTCTTCTGCTCAGAAATGGGCTGGCGTGTCTGCAATGACGGCCTGCAGATCATGGGCGGCGAGAGCTACATGAGCGAAAATGAGATCGAACGCATTTTCCGCGACTCCCGTATCAACCTGATCGTGGAAGGTGCCAATGAAGTTATGCAATCTTATATCTTTGGCTATGGCGGCAAACAGCTCGCTGAACAGATGCTGGGAATCCGCGGGGCATTGATGCGGGACAGCGATGAATCCATGGGGGCGTACCTTTCCAAAGCTATCAAGAACACATTCCGCCCTGAAATCATGAAGATCGCAATTCCGCTGGGAATGGAAGTATTCCTGGGAATCCGCAGCAAAATGCCCTCGATTACTAATATCCATCCAGACCTTCGCACGTATGCCGACCGCGTTTCACATCTCACCCGCGAATTGACCTATCAGTTCAAGGTAATAAGCTACAAATATCAGGAGGCCATTCTGACGCGGCAAGCGATTCAAGCTCGGTTGGCCGACGTTGCAATCTACCTCCACGCATGGCTCTGCACGCTTGCCAAGCTCGACCTGGACCTGCGCCAGCATTCTGGCAACGGCAACGACCTCGAATTCAAGCGAGACCGAGCAGCCGCAATGCACTTCTTTGACATTGCCGAACTCGAAATCCGTAATCGTTTCCGCGAACTGTATGAAAACGCCGACGAGACCATGCTCGAAACAAGTGCCGCGGCACTTGCGCATTCAGATTCGCTTCCAAATTCCAAATTCATCATCTCTGAACGCAGCCCCAATGCCAAGGGAACCGGCCGCACGCCCACCCAACTGGGTATCAAGCAGTTCCCGGGCGATCCAGTGCACCAGCACGCTCAGACTCACTGATATCCACTATGGTAAATCCAACTTCCTCACCTATGGCAACGGCTCGCCTCACCTTGGCCTGTCTGCTTTGCGCCTTCGGTACCGTTTCGTGTCAACATCAGCCGGCGAAAACAGATGCACCAGCCCGGAAATTGGCATCAACTCCCCGGGAACTCATTGGCCAGCCACCGCCTCCGCTCAACGTTGCAAAGTGGGTCAAGGGTGAGCCGCTGACTGAATTCCAGAAAGGGAAAGTTTACGTAGTCGACTTCTGGGCAACCTGGTGCGGGCCATGCAAAGCCGCGATACCGCACCTCTCTAAGTTCGCACAGGATCACAAGGGAAAGATCGAAGTCATCGGCGTGAGCATTTCTGAACGTCAGAAAGACCCAACCGACCTTTCTTATGTCGATGGGGTGCAGA
>SXOY01000119.1 GCA_005776545.1 Planctomycetia bacterium
CAGCGTGGCACCGACATTCCTGTCGGAGTGGCTTTCCACTTCCCGCTCAACACCCACTCCACCAGCACACCCAACCTCCTCGCGTACCCACCTCGGCCGCCCTGGGGGAAAAGAGGTGGGCGAGCATCACCTCACACACAAAAACTCCCATTCACCCCGAGTCCTACAACAACCACTCCGTCCCCGCCTAGGCTCGCTCAGCCCTGGAAACCCCGCCCCAAGACCCTGATCTCTGAAACTACACATCAAAAAGCAAAATTGTCAATTCCCCCAATCCCCTTCAAGAACCCTTCTCCCGCGGCACCAATCCCGATTCGCTCCCGCAAACTTGCGTCCAACCACCAACGCCCTGCCGCCATGTGTGGTATTCTCGACAAAATTGTCTTGTTCCAACCCCCGACACCGTTTACCATCAAGAGCCGCTGCATGGCCTTGAATATCTGAACGCTGCGGCGAAATCGGAGAACCGTGATGATTCGTTCTGTTGTATTCACCGTTGCTATTGCTGGAACTGTTGTTGCGCAGCCAACCCAGTTGTGCATCACTCCCGGCGCGACGCTCAATACCGCCTGTGACTCAATTGCATTAGCAGCCGACGGAACCACCGCGGTATTCGGCGAAGGCAGGGACTCGGCGGGGGCCGCCCGTGTGTTCATTCGATCTTCAGGTATCTGGGTGCAGCAAGCATCTCTCTCGCCGGTGGATGGATCTGGCCCCGAGCCTCACCTCGGTACAGCGGCCGCCATCAGCAGCGATGGCAACACCGCGCTCGTCGGCGCTGGCGGGGATAGCGGCAACGTTGGTGCGGCTCACGTCTTTGTCCGGTCCGGCAGCGTGTGGTTGCAGCAGGGCCCGAAACTCACTCCTTCAGGCGGTGGTGGCCCGATGCAATACTTTGGCGGCTCTTGTAGCCTCAGTGCCGATGGCAATACGGCGTTGATCGGTGCTGTTTATGACAACGGGCAAATTGGTGCAGCGTACGTCTTCGTTCGCTCTGGAGGTGTGTGGGCACAACAAGGTCCGAGGTTTACACCACCGCCCGGTGCTGGCGGCTATTTCGGCAATTCTGTCTCCCTCAGCGCCGATGGCAATACCGCAGCAATCGGAGTGCCACTCCCCCGCAAAGTCTACATCTATGTTCGCTCTGGTGGCACGTGGACCCAGCAAGGGTCAGCCCTCACACCTATCGGTGCTGTGAATCCCACCAATGTCGATTTTGGCAACTCTGTCTCTCTGAGCGCCAGTGGTAGCACGCTTGTGGTCGGATCGCAGTACGACAACCCAGATGTAAACGGAAATGGCATCGGTGCAGCATATGTGTTTCAGCGTGTCGGTACGACCTGGACCCAGCAAGGGACGAAACTTGTGCCGAGCCTGAACACTCTTCGATATTTCGGTTATTCGGTTGCGTTGAGCGGCGATGGCAACTCATTCATTGCCGGGATGCCCGGCGGAAACCCGAGCGCCGCCTTTGTGTTCACTCGGTCTGGCAGTGTGTGGACCGAGCAAGGGTCGCCCCTTCTTCAGACAGGCAACTTCGGTAACGCGGCGGCGATCAATAGCGATGGCACGACAGCAATGATCGGCGCCCATAACGCCCTCACGGTATATGTGTACGGACTGTCTCGAGAGATCTCGTACGTTGGACAGCCAGCACCACTCACAATTTGCCCTACGAATGCAGCGAATTTCTCAGTGACAGTCACGGGGACAAGCCCAACCTTTCGCTGGCAGCGGGAGATATCGCCCGGCACTGGCACATTTGTAAATCTGACTAACGGTTCCACCGCTTCATGGGACGGCGAGAGTGGGGCTGCAACCGTATTTGGAGCGACGACCAATACATTTATCATCGCCCCGGACGTGGCAAATGGCCGCGTGCTCTCGCAGGCGCACGCCATTCAATACCGCTGCCTGGTGACAAATACCTGCGGCAGCGTGGCAAGCAGTGCTGCATTGTTGATCGTCTGTCCTGCGGATTTCAATTGCGATGGCGAGGTGAACTTCTTCGATTATCTCGATTTCGTCGATGCATTCAGTTCCCAATTGCCAATATCCGATTTCAACCACGACGGCGGCATCGACTTCTTCGACTATCTCGATTTCGTAGATGCCTTCAGTATTGGGTGTTGATTACAAACCCACCAACGCTTGTACCGCATTTCCATCCGATCTGTTCAATCCGGTTTATCCCACTGCCTCATAGGACCGTTCATGCAACAGACTTCAATCATCGCCGCGGCGGCAGTTTCTGTTCTCAGCCAAATCTGCGTTGCCGTCCCAACGATCACAATTCTCGGACAACAGTCGCGAGCAGGCGGCCTGAGTGCCAACGGAAGTGTCATCGCTGGGGGAGCTTTGGCCGGCACTCCGGGCGGATATATGCACTTGGGCCGCTGGACAGCAACCGGCGGATTTCAGGATCTGGGTCTGCCAACGCAATGCGATTCGTGGCGAGTCGAGGTTCCGCCGCCAACTGCCGTGAGTCCAGAAGGCAGTGCGATCGCGTGGTTCATTAACTACTCCTGTACCGGAACCTTCAAATGGAGCGAATCCACTGGTCTCCAGCCTCTTCTGCCACCGCCAGAGGCAGCAGGCAGACCGATCATGCCGGTGGCCATCAGTGGCTATGGTGGTCTTGTCCTGGGCAGTGCAACTATGCCGCCATCGATATTTGGCGATTGCTTCGCGATGGTGTTGTGGCCGCTCGCGGGAAGTCCAATCTTTGTTCCGCCGCCGCCTGATTGTGATTCCGCGATTCCCAAGGCTGTCACACCAGATGGCAATGTCATAGTCGGTACATGTAGAAGGGCGTTTCCTTCAGGACTAACACATGCATTTCGATGGACATCCGCGGGAGGCTACGAAGTCCTCCAGATGCCAAGCGGTTATTACCTGGGCACAGCGTTATCTGTCAGCCCCGATGGTTCAACGATCTATGGCTGGTGCCAGGAAACCAGTGCGCCCGGATTTCTCTTCTGCCGATGGACGAACGGTATTTTTTCAGTCGTTCACGATTTCCGCGAACCCCATGGTCCCCAAGATCCATTCGGCAGGCCGATCGATGCGAGTTGGGATGGAAAAGTTGTGGTAACACCGAATTACATCTGGATTGAAGGCCAGCCAAGCATGCAAGGCCTGTTTCAGTTCTGTGTAAGTGCCGGGATTCAGCCGCCACCCGGCTCAATCACGAAGCTCTCTCTGGACGGAACGTGCTTCATCGGCGATCCGGGATACCAAAACACCAGCGGCGCTTTCGTTATCCGCGGCCTTATTGACTCAGCATGTGCGGCGGATTTCAACAATGATGGCGTTGTCGATTTTTTCGACTATCTCGATTTTGTCGATGCATTCAGTATTGGGTGTTGAGTCCGTTGAACACTCAAACCAGAGAATTAGTAATAACTCCAAGGAATCGATCATGCCAGGCAAGAAGAACGCCATATTGAACAAGTTCAGAGCATCAAACGGCATTTTTCATCCAAGTGCGTCTGTCGCGATGGGACCTGTTCTGGCGATCACTTGTGCATCGACTGTTCACGCCCAGTGGACCGTTACAAACCTGCATCCGCTAGGCTCGGACTCGCAGGCGGCTGCCTGTGGCATCGGTCAACAGGCAGGGTTTACAAAGCTTGGCACTAATTACCACGCCGGTCTTTGGAACGGGGCATCGACGTCATGGGTTGACATTCATCCTTCGGGATGGACTGAGTCCTTCGCATTTGCAACAGATGGGGTACAGACTACTGGATATGTTGGGGGTTTTGGCACGAGTAGTGCGAGTGTCTGGAGCGGTTCAGCGGAAACATGGGTCAACCTGAGTCCACCAGGTGCAGGTTGGTCTTATGCCTATGGCGTTGGAGGTGGTCAACAAGTTGGTCAAACCTATTTCAATGGAATCTATCGTGCGAGCCTATGGCAAGGAACCGCTGCTTCTTGGATTGACTTGAACCCTGCGGGGTCTTTGCAATCTCGTGCCGACGCGGTGAACGCAGGGTGGCAAGTAGGATCGGCCAACACCTCGGGTGGTACGCATGCAAGCTTATGG
This sequence comes from Planctomycetia bacterium, assembly GCA_005776545.1. The sequence continues at coordinate 4,049 of SXOY01000119.1, forward strand.
AGTGGCAGCGCCGCTTCATGGATCGATCTTCATCCAACGTTGGCAAATGAGTCGTACGCCATAGCGGTTTTTGGAAACCGGCAGGGCGGTGCAGCAGTTATCAATGGTGTATGGCGTGCGTGTGTCTGGTCGGGCTCCGCCGCATCGTGGTTGGATATCAATCCTGCCAACTCGACTTACTCCGTGGTCCTAGGGATGTGCGATGGGTTCGAGGCTGGGCTTGCGCGATTCGAGGGTAGGAATCATGCAGGTGTTTGGAGCGGCTCTCCTTATTCGTGGGTTGACTTACACACACTCGTTCCTGCGCGGTTCTCTTCGAGTGTTGCACAAGGGATATCGACTGAGGGTCCACGCGTTTATGTAGTTGGCCACGCTACGACTCCGGCAGGTAACACCGAGGCAATGCTCTGGACAATTTGTCGTACGCCCGCGATCACATTGCATCCAATTTCACAGGTTGTTTGCCCGACTGGTTCCACAAGTCTCTCGACTCCCGCGGCAGCATTCAGCCCCACAACCTACCAATGGCAATGGCAATTCCCCGGCGATCCAAACTGGCTCCCAATCACTAATGGAGTCAACTCCCTTGCCACCGCCCCACAATTTGAAGCCCTCGGTTCCACAACATTCCGTGTGACAATCCGACCACCCGTCGGCCCTGGCGGCAATCGCATCTGGCCGAATTCCGGCTACAGATTTCGCGCTGTCGTGTCCAACACCTGCGGCAGCGTGACAAGCGATGAAGCAACACTCACAGTGTGCGCTGCCGATTTCGACTGCGATGGCGACATTACTTTCTTCGATTACCTCGATTTCGTCGATGCGTTCAGCTTCCAGTCCACAACATCCGATTTCAACCACGACGGCGGGATCGATTTCTTCGACTATCTTGATTTCGCGGATGCCTTTAGTATCGGGTGCTGAAAACGTCACGATATAGAGCGGCAGCAATGAACGAGTGGCGGAACTGCCATGTCTTTGGTTTTCCCTGATGCCTGATGCCTATTCCCGCCCGATCATCGCCCTGAAAAACACAACCACACTCCGAAACACACAAACAAACGGATACACCATCTGAACCAGCACGCCCCGCAGCGGCGTCACGCTCCTTGAACCACCATCCACCGGAAACTGCTCATCCGGCAACCCCGTCTTTGGATACTCTTCGGCGGGCTTATACAAGGTGCCAAACAGTCGATCCCAGAACGAGAACAGCACTCCGAAGTTCTTGTCAAAGTGTCGTTGCTCCATCGAATGGTGAATCCGATGCGACTGGGGAGTGACAAGCAGATAGCGCAGCGGCCCCAGATTCGTGCGAATATTCCCGTGGTAAAATTTCGTGTAGCAGCGGTGAAAAATATTGAAGGCGACAATTGCCGGTGACCCGACGCCGAGCATGAGCATCGGAATCGTCGAAATCGTGCGGGCGACAAAGTACTCCACGATGTGATAGCGTTGGTCGGTGAACACGTTCAACTCGCGCTGCGAGTGGTGGACGGTATGAAAACTCCAAAAGACCGGGACTTTGTGTCTCGCCCAGTGATGAAGCCATCCCAGAAAGTCTGAGAGCAGCATGCCCCAGATGAAATGCAGCCACGGCGGCAGCGAGGCCACGATCGAAATCGTCAGCCAAGGGCACCATGTCTGGTACATCTTCTCCAAAAATGCAATGTAAAACACCACGACCCAGACCTGCACACCTTCAAGCAGAAACCACATCGCATCGTTCGCCAATCCGCGGCTGAACAGCGGCTGCTCTCGATCTGCCGGCCAGAATCGCTCGATCAACAGAATGACAGGAATCGAACACAGCACCCAGGGGTTCAAAAGATCCGCGAAAACGACCGAACTCATCCACGCTGCCAGCATGTCCCAGTACCGCTCAATCATGCCGACCACGCTGTCCAAGCCGCTGTGCAAACATTGAACTCCCTACGCGGCAGGTTTTCCGCCGCGTACGCCGACCATAACCAGCTATCAGAGCTGAATCAAACGGTAGTTGAGGGGGAAGCGGGTTACTAGGTGTGATTGAGGTAGAAGTCTCGGCCACCGAGGATTCGCGAGAACCCAGGGATACGTCATATCATCCGCTATCAGACACGAGGAATTGTCATGGCAAGACGAGTCTACGAAGAACTCCGTACCATCGTTGAACAAGAAGGTGGCGAGATGGTCTATGAGCGCAACGGACATGCGCAACACGGTGCGTGGGTTGTTACGCTTCGCGGCATAGAGACGATTTTCCCATTTGATGGTGCGGGATTCGGAGCCATGGATCCGCTGTATGTTCCCAAGGTTGCGGTGCCGCTCCACTGGCGGGATTATTCAATTCAATTGATTCCAAATGCGCGCGAGAAGTGGCTTGCGATTCTCGGCTCGCCTTCCACAGGCGTAACGCATCAGTTTGATTCCAAGCGTCCAGAGTCAGTTGATTCGTCGAAGAACTTGTCGGGACCACATATGCATCGAACGGTCGAACACGGTTCGGTTTCATTTGAGTCAGCAAAGAAAATTACGCCACCATTTGAGGGCGCATCAGAATATCTTGATCGCGTCAAGGCGGTTCGAGGTCTTCCTGAACGCAATATGGAAGACTTGGTCAAAGAGCTGTTGGTCCGACTCGGCCACTCTCCCGGGTCAGTCTTGTTTCAGATTGGCTACATCGATGTGCTGGTGAATGGCAGCGATGGAAAGCCGCGTTTCGTTCTGGAAGTCAAGCCGTCCCTTCGATCGAAAACGGATCGTGATTCTGCGCTTCGACAAGCATTTGACTATGCCAACCGAAATGGTGCCCCCATTGTCATCATTACTGATGCGGATACCTATGAGATTTATGACCGGCAAGCAGGCCTGGATCACGCATCGATGCTCCGAGCAAAGTTCCAACTCACGGGTTTTAAGGAATCGGATGTATCAGGCCTGGAGTTTCTCAAACCGTAGAAGGGCGGCAGCCTGCAGGACCAGTTACCTCAGGTTGAGCGATGAACGCCCGGCGTGTGAAGAACTATTATGTAATAGTACTACTTGGCCAGCCGACGCAACTCATCAATCGCGGAGCCAAGTAACCGTTCGCCGGTGGCCTTGAGTTCTTCTGCCGTCACATTCTTGCTTGCCAGGAGGCCGTTATTGCATGTTTCGGTTGCCTGCTGGAGGTTGCCAGCGTGTTCCACGAGTTCTTTGAGACCGCTTCCTGCGCTGGCGGCCAGTTCCTTCCAGCTCGCAGGAAACCGGTCCTTGAGTGCGGCCATCCACAATGTCGCCCACGAATCTATCTCTTGATTTGATGCCAGGCGTGCGATTGCGATAACTCGACCCAGGTCCTTATTGCTGCGTTTCGTGGTTGTGCCTTCGATGAGGTCTGGCTTTATGAATGGATGTTCCAATAGATTCGCCAGGGCCATCATTTCAGGGCGGGCAGCGCGAATCCCAAACCGCGTCATCTGTGCGTCGGAAGTGGCAATGCTTGTGAATCGAAAGCTCGGCAATCCGTAGTGATCGCCATTGGAAAGTGAGAACCGCATCCACCGACGGCCTGACTGTTCAGACTCAGGCTCCGTGAGCAATTCAATGAACCAGTCGTCATTGCCTGGTGGATAAAGTCGAAGCGCGGGAAGGCGATCATCCGGAGTGGATGCATTTCCCGGGCTGCTGAATTTGCCATCGGACTTCGTCTTCCATCCAGATGCAAGTAATCGGTCAGCAACAGTGCGCCCGTCGGCAGGTGCGCTCGTACGTGGCGTGAGCACGCTGTCGACATCTTTGGTGCGGACACTGAATGTCCCAAGTTTTGCGGAATACCAGTACGCAGCCGCCACACTTCCAATCAAGATGATGTGCGGATGCACTTCTGCGGGAATTGCTGCCACGATTTCCTGCACGACTGCTTCAGGCAAAATGTGTTTTGGTTCAATTCCCATCTTCTGTCCTGTGTGTGTGTTCAAGGGTTTCGAGGAACTGGTGTGCTTGTGATTCTAGATGAGCCTCATGAAGATCAAGCAGGCATTCAACAGGATCCGCCCACGCAAGGCCATTCTCTCTCTTTGAAAATAGTGGATCAAGATGACGAACAATATGTATCACGACATTGGCCGGCTTGAGCGGGTCAGACTGCTGTTTCAATGCCGGATCGAGTGCCTTGATAAAGGCCAAGCCGAGTTGGCCATCGGGAGAATGTAGAGAAAGATCAAGTCGTGGGGTGCCGACAATATCCAGGTCTGGGACAAAGTGCCTCGCCCCGATTACGCCGCCGATAGCCATGTGATCAGGTTTCATTGTGTCAAGCCGATGCAGGTATTCTTCCGGCGTGCGCGGTTGACCAGAGACGTCAACGAAGCGAGTCGTTGCGCGGGCTTTCGCGGCGTTGGCGAAAAGTCGTGATAGCTCGTTGCGCGGCAAATACCTCAGGCTCACGCGGCGATCTGATCCGCGCTCGATCAGGCTTCCAAGTTGCTTGAGAATGCGAGCAACAGTTGGATAAGTACACCCCGCGGTGTTGGCGAGCCATGTCGTCGTTACTGGCCTTCGCGCGGTGAGCCATTGATATATCAGTAGTTTGAGAACGACAAAGTCATAGTCAATGCGAGCAGTTCGTATTGAGTGACTTGTCCTGTGAGCTGCCGCCGCTTTTAGCAGCCACGTTTGAACATCCGAAGGTGGATTTTCAGGAATGCTTCTGAATGTTCCTTCAGGCGTCAAGACACAAACGGTGAGCCGTTTGAAGATCTCCGGCTTCAAAGCACTTTTCGCCAGCAGCCACTCTTCGCGTAGGCGGCGAACGGTGATGGCGGGCCGGACCAAAACGAGATAGCCCCGTGTTCCCGGATGTTGCCCCAACGCAAACGCTAAAGCAATGAGTGAAGTGCGCACATCGCGAAGCGCATCGATAGACACTCTGATCTCGGCAATCGCCTTGCCATCTTCACTGATCGCTTCGAAATCGAGAGCATGAATATCCGAGTTCTTCATATCTTAAACCTGCAGTTGAATGTTAAACCTGCAGCTACATATTAAACCTGCAGTTTATCGACTCAACTGGAACATGGCGTAAATAATTGCAAGAACCTGACAAATGTTAGTGTTTTGATAGAGTTAAATTCAGTATTTAGGCTCACTAACGAAACGGCAGTCGCGTGTTAAACATATCATCACTCGCACTTTCCCAAAGAACTCCCATGTTCCACCTCAAAAAATGGTACTTAGACTGCACCACCCAGGATGGCCACGCCTTCATCGCCTACTGGGCAACGGTCAACTGGGGCGCGATCACACTCTCCTACGCCAGTCTCATCCACTCCGCGCCCGATTCACAAAACGTAGAGACCTCCACAACATTCCGCCCCGGTCCCGCGCCAAAAATATCTGGGACACAACTCGCCTGGTCCTGCCCCCATCTCAATCTACAAGGCACATGGTCCAAACTCTGCCCAGGCGCTGAACGCACACTTCTTGAAAAAGAGTCGGGCACACTGAAGTGGTCCTGCCTCATGCCCCGCTCGCAAGCAAACCTCACAATCCGCAGCAAACCCTACCACGGCCTCGGCTACGTCGAACACCTCGAAATGACAATCGCCCCCTGGCTCCTCCCCATTCGCGAATTGCGCTGGGGTCAATGGCAATCCCCTTCAACTTCACTCGCATGGATCGACTGGCGCGGCACGCATCCGCTGTCCCTCATCCTGCGCGATGGCCTCGAAGTTGCAGGCACAATCTCTGACAACCAGATCAGTCTAAACACTGGCGAAGTTCTATCGCTGGATACCAGCCGCATCATTCGAGATGGTGAACTCGGAGCCACAGTCCTCCGCGCCATCCCCGGTGTGAGCAACCTCTTGCCTCCCGCTCTCCTGCGAACTCACGAAAAAAAGTGGCTCTCCCGCGGCGTCCTCTCACCCTCAAACACCTCCGGACACTCCATTCACGAATGCATCAGTTTTGGTCTTCCCTAGTGCCGAGTGTCGAATGGCTGTACCATCAAGAGCGACACATGGGAAAGTTCCTTTACGCCATCACCTTTGTTATTCTCCTCCCCATCGCTCTTGTCGCATGGGCACGCGCCACCAGTTCCGCTATCACACTTCCCACGCCCCGCGTGCCAATCGTTGGTTATTCACTTGCCGCCATTGGCATCGCGATCATTCTCGAGTCCATGCGTGAACTCTGGTTCAAAGGTGGCGGCCTTCCCATGAATGCCTACCCACCTGCGCGGCTGGTGAAATCTGGTCTCTACGCACTCATTCCGCATCCGATTTATGCTGGATTTTGTGCCGCGTGCTTTGGATGTTCGATCGCGACCGGATCATCCGGCGGCCTCTGGCTTGTGACACCGATCGTCATACTCGGTTGCATCGCGCTGGTCAAAGGCTACGAAGGGCCCGCACTGCGTGCTCGATTTCCGGAATCTCTGCCGCCCACTCGCTCAGCCGATGCGCATCCCGGTTCACCGCCATTTCACACACGCATCTGGCTATGTGGGCTTCGCGGTTGCGAGAGAATCGCCAATTCCTGGACGTGTTGGCACATCGGGCCGGTGAGAATCATTAATTACGCGGCATATGCCGGACTCGCCGCCGCGGTTGGAGCGTTTGTCTCTGTTTCGCTCGCAGGTCCTGAACATGCATGGCACATCTGTGGAATTGCACTCGCGGCATTGATCGGGGCGGCGCTCTCTGAACAAGTGCTCGTAGGTTCGCCGACATTGCTGCGACCGTTCGGATATTTCGGAGCAATCGCCGGCGCAGCGTCCGCCCTGATAGCCATCGCCTTGATACAAGGAGTAGAGAGGTTCTGGATACTTGCCGCCGCATTGTGTGTGGCGGCTCCCTGGGTTGTCATCATCGGGAGACTGCGGTGCCTGGTACAGGGATGTTGCCACGGCAGGGCCTGCGAATCTGGAATGGGGATTCGATATCGCCACCCATTGTCGCGGGCGTGTCGTATTGCAAATTTATACAATATTTCTACTCACCCGACGCCGCTTTACTCAATGATCTCCAACGTCGGCATCGGCTTGGTGCTGGCAGGTCTCTGGAGTGTGTCTGCCCAGCACTCCATGATCGCCGGCCTGTATTTGGTACTGGCAGGTCTCGCTCGATTCGTAGAAGAGTCGCTCCGCGGCGAGCCTCAAACCAAAACTGTTGCAGGACTGCCCACCTACCAGTGGTTCGCGGTGATAAGTGTGATCGCCGGCGCATGGCTCACCAGTGTCTCAACGACTTGCGCTTCGGCTCTGATTGAATGGAATTGGTCCGCGGCCTACATGGCGATAGGAGTGGGCGCGGTATATGCGTTCGCAATGGGGATCGACTTCCCCAAATCAAACCGCCTGTATTCGCGCCTGACCTGATTCTGAACGCAACGCCAGTGGCAAGCCCTCTTGATCAAAAGACCAAGAGGGCCTGTTCTACATCACCGGCGGTCATACACATAAGCGTTGAAAACAGGCCCCAGACACGAAGATTGGGAAATAATCTGCGACTTGACGCCCGATAAGGGCGTTATCAGTCTTCTTTGGGCTTGGGCTTCGCTGGTTTTGAGCCGCCACCAACGAGGCGATCAAGCGACATCCCCCCCGATCCGGTGCAAGTCAAAGTCATGGCCATCGCAAGTAGGCAAAATATCCAACCCATCGGCATCCAAGCCGATTCATCAAAGCTGCCGTGCGGCGGCAGGAATCCCAACGTTGCATTTCCCGACTGAATCGCCGGCCCAATCTGTGTCAGCCACAGAGCTGACAACATGATTGCGGAAATGAAGAACGCAAAGAAACGGGTAAAGAGTCCGACGAAAATCGCTGCTCCGCCGAGCGTCTGAAGGAAAGCAACTGACCAGGCAAATACTACGGGCCAGGGACGTGTGTCGATCTTCGGTGGCCAGAGGCGCATACCCGATTCCGGATTGCTTGCTTTGTGAATAACGACTGCCACGCTGTACAAACTTGCTAATTCAGCACCTTTGCCAAAGTCCGCAGAACGCGCTTCGCGGACTGGAAGCGGTGCAGGTGCTCCATCGCCTGATGCAAAAGTGCGCAGATTGACCGGCATTGAGGAGCCAGTGTCGATGACACCCATCGAGCCGAGGATCGCCGCATCTTGTGGTGAAAAGTGCTGGGTAGTGAAGAGCTTTCCAAGACCTGACCACAGCATGATGAATCCCAGCGCGAGTCGCAGGAAGATCGGTGCGGTTGAAACCTGGAGAGTGTCCTTGAAGGCCATATCGGTTTATCGGCAAAAGAAACAGTTTGGCCACATTCAAGAAATGGGTGCATGCCCTGAATTGGGGAATATCGTCCTGTTGGCAGCCTAAGTTTGGATGCGGATCGGGTTTACTATTGGAAAGTTGCGGGCGTGGCGAAATTGGCAGACGCGCGGGATTTAGGTTCCCGTGGCCGAAAGGTCTTGCAGGTTCAACTCCTGTCGCCCGCATTGGTTTGTGAATGTTGGTATTTGAAGGAATGAGTATGTCTGCACCATTGATGTTGTCGGTGTCTGGTTGCCGCGGAATTGTGGGCGAAAGCCTGACTCCTGAACTGATTTCCAAGTTCGCGGGAGCCTTCGGAGGTTTCCTGGTCGACCGTGCTGCCGAAGCCCGGAAGAAAAACCAGAGCGTGACGGTGGTGGTCGGGCGAGATGGCCGCCCGGGTGGGCAAATGGTGCGAGATGCGGCGGTGGCAGGTTTGACCGCCGCTGGATGCAATGTTATTGATATCGGTATTGCCATGACCCCGACCGTTGGTGTGATGACTGACGCGATTGAAGGCGCAGCCGGCGGCATGGTGTTTACCGCGAGCCACAATCCGCAGGAATGGAATGGGATGAAGTGCCTGGTGCGGGAGCCACATGCGAAGTTTGGGAAAGTCTCGGCATGCGCCCCACCGAAGGCGATTGCGGACCAGATCATTGAAAGATACAAGAGCGGGCAGGTGAAATTGCAACCATGGTCGAAAGTTGGAATGGTTGGGTATCTGGAAGCGGAAGCTATTGAGACCCACTGCGCGATGGTGGATGATGTGCTTAAGAAGCTCCGGGTTGATAAGGACATCAAGAAAGCAAAATTCAGCGTGGTGCTCGATTGCGTCAATGGCGCAGGCTCGACGATTGCGCCGCAGTATCTGGAATATCTGGGATGCAAAGTTGGGCTGCATGGGGGCGAACCCGGCGAGCCGTTCCCGCATACGCCAGAACCGATTGCGCAGAATCTGGGAAGTCTGTGCCGCGCTGTAAAGAAGAGCAAAGCGGCGATCGGATTTGCACAGGATCCGGATGCAGATCGACTTGCGCTGGTGGATGAAAAAGGTCGGTTTATTGGTGAGGAATACACACTGGTGCTTGCGGCCAAAGCGTTGTTCGAATTGGGCGGTGGCGGGAAGAAGCCGCGGTGTGCGGTGAATATGTCGACCAGTCGCATGATTGAGGATTTGTGCGAAGCGCATGAAGCGATGTGTTTCAGGTCTGCAGTTGGCGAGGCAAATGTCGTGGAAGTGATGAAGCGCGAAGGCTGCATCATTGGTGGTGAGGGTCACGGCGGGGTGATTTTGCCGTCGGTGACATACATTCGCGATTCGCTTTCTGCGATGGGGCTTGTGTTGGGATTGATGGCGGCGACGAAGTTGAGCTTGTCGCAGCTAGTTGATGAATTGCCGCAGTATTCGATCGAGAAGCGCAAGGTTGAGCTGCTGCGCAAGGAAGATGCGAATCTGGCTGCGGAGAAGATTGCCGCGAAGTACTCAGATGCGCATGTGAACCGCGCGGATGGTGTGCGTGTGGACTGGGCCCATCATACAAGTGGGGGCGCGGCGTGGTTGCATGTTCGGGCGAGCAATACTGAGCCGATTATGCGGTTGATTGCAGAAGCGCCGACACCGGCGGCGGCGAAGGCAGTGTTGGACGAAGCGGCATCAGTAATTGCACGCTGAATTATTTTTTCGGGGGCATTGGCGGGAGAGGCGGCAATGGTGGGAGCGGAGGCAAATCACCTCTGTTGCCGCCGGGACGTTGGCC
>SXOY01000120.1 GCA_005776545.1 Planctomycetia bacterium
AGACTCCAAGAAGCGGAGCGGGCTGGAAGAACTTTGCCTGCGGAATTCAATGTTCTTTATTGGCGATGCTGCGTTTGACCTGGGGAACTACGAAGTCGCGGTGGATCACTACGAAGGTGCACGTGAGCGGTACCCATCTGAACCTTCGAGCCTCGTCGCAATGACACAGATCGTAAACGCCTACATCAGATTGGGCGATTCATCGCGGGCAGCGACCGTGAATAATCGAGCAAGAACGTTCTACAAGAGTCTGCCAGAATCAGTCTGGGACGACCCCAATTTGCCGATGACGCGGCGGGACTGGGAACGTTGGCTTGATGCCACCGATGAATTGACAAGACTCGCATCAGGAAAAACTGCAACAGGAATTGAGTAAACAGGAAACAGCCCCGGCAGGATGCCAGGGATCAAAGGGCCACGGATGGCGAATCAAGTTCAGCAACAACTTCAACCCAACGCCGCCAGCATTTTCACTGCGCTTGCCGCAGAACTTGATGGCCAATGCAGATGCCTGGGTGAGCTTGATGCCTTGAGTCAGCGACAGGCGGCATTGATCGGGATGGGAGATGGGACTGATCTTCTGGCTCTTATGAGCGAGCGTCAACAGGTGATCGACGACCTTGCCAGACTGGCACTGCGTACCGAACCATTGCGGCGGACCTGGGATGAGTTGAAACCGCCGCCGCCGGATTCGATGAAAAACGAAATTGAGAGAAGGTCGTCATCGATTGTCTCCATGTTGTGCGGCGTACGCGAGCGGGATGAACTGGATCGCCAGACTTTGCATCAGCGGCGTGAGGAGATTCGACAGGAATTGCAGCGAATCGAGTCGTCAAAGAGAGCGGTCGGTGCGTATGGCGCACCTGCGGCGAGTGTTTCAAAACAGGAACACCACGCATGAACGAGGTGAAACCACAAACCTCGCCGGCATTGAGAGAATCCGAACTCGCGGACCTCATGCGCGTTGTTACGGAAATGACGACCAGGCTCGAAGCAACTCACGAACAGTTGCGGGCTGAAGTCGCGCGATTGTCAGGCGAGTTGTCGGAAGCAAATCAGCAGTTGGCCCGTTCCCGGAGATTGGCATCGCTGGGCGAAGTCGCGGCAGGGATCGCCCACGAAATCCGTAATCCGCTCGGATCGATCCGGCTTTATGCCAAGATGCTGGTCGATGATCTTGCTGACCGGGAGCCTCAGAAGCGAACTGCAGAAAAGATCGGCGATGCGGCGAAGTCACTCGAGGGAGTTGTGAGCGATGTGCTGTCGTTCTCTAAAGAGATCAAACTGCGGTACGCATTAATTGATGCCGACACTGCATTTGCACAGGCATTTGAGGCCGCCGTACCTGGTGGAACTGGCAGTTTGAGATCGGTCAATGTGGTGCGGATTGGAATGCTCGATGCGGCATTTGAGGCCGATGCGGGAATGGTGCAGCAGGTGCTGGTCAACATCATCCGCAACGCGATGGAAGCGATGGCGGAAAAACCGGTGGACAAGCACACGTTGACATTGTCGGCTGATGTGCGCCATGTGGCCATGCAGAGTGGTCGAACAGTCAAGAGCATGATCTTGGGTGTGACTGATACGGGGCCGGGCATCGGTCCTGAAGTTATCGCGCGTATGTTTAACCCCTTCTTCACCACGCGGGCATCAGGCACAGGCTTGGGGCTTGCGATTGTGCATCGGATTGTGGATGCACATGGGGGAAGGGTTGTCGTTAGAAATAACTCCGTGGGAACGACGATGGAAATCGTTCTTCCTGTGGAAAAAGCATGTCCGGCTGCGGAACCGGGCGATGAATGTGTTTCGGAATCGCTCGCGGTCGCTCGCGGTCGATCAGGATTCAGTGCGCTGGAGGTTCAGGGATGAACATGGTATTAGTTGTTGATGACAAGGAAATGATGCGGGACAGCGTGGCGGGTACGCTCGAACGCGCTGGCCTGGGTGTGGCAACCGCGGCCGATGGAGCCTCCGCGCTCGAACAGATCGGCAAACGCCGACCCGATTGCGTTGTGACCGACCTGCGCATGCCGGGCCAATCCGGGATGGATCTTCTCGAATCGATCCGCAAGATTGATGAAGACCTACCTGTGATTTTGATGACGGCGTTCGGGACAATCGAGACCGCTGTGAAGGCAATGAAAGCCGGCGCGTTTGATTACATCACTAAGCCGTTCGAAGGCGATGAACTGATCATCGCCACCAAGCGAGCGATTCAGCACGGCCAGGTCCTCCGCGAAAACGGTGTCCTGCGTGCATGCAGCGAAGTGCCCGCACGCCGAAACGGCGGCGAAGCCTGCCGCAAAGGCATGGACCGGATCATCGGCGAGTCGGCGATCATGAAGTCGACCAAAGACCACATCCGCACCCTGGCAACTTCGCAAGGCAACATTCTTATCACAGGCCCCTCGGGCGCCGGTAAGGAAGTAGTGGCCCGTGCAATTCACGAAGTTTCGAATCGGGCATCGGGTCCGTTCCTTGCAGTGAATTGTGCCGCGTTGAGCGAGTCGTTGTTGGAATCGGAACTGTTTGGCCACGAACGTGGCGCGTTTACTGGTGCAGAGAAACTCCGCAAGGGACGTTTTGAACTCGCCGACCGCGGCACGTTGCTGCTTGATGAAATCTCAGAAGTCAGCCCGGCGATTCAGGCCAAGCTGTTGCGTGTGTTGCAGGAGCGTTCATTTGAACGCGTTGGTTCGAGCACCACAATCGGTGTCGATGTGCGCGTGATCGCAACCAGCAACCGCGACCTGCCGCAGATGGTGGCAACCGGCGGCTTCCGTCAGGACTTGTTCTTCAGGCTCAACGTGTTGCCGGTACAGTTGCCTGCACTCAAAGAAAGACTGACGGATGTTCCAGCGCTCGCGGACCACTTTGTGAAGGAAATTTGTCGCCGCGAAGGCCGCACAATGATGCGGTTTGCGGATGATGCACTGCGTCGTTTGCAGGCGTATGAATGGGCGGGCAATGTGCGCGAGCTTCAGAACATCTGCGAGCGTGCGGTGGTACTTGGCTCACCCAGCGGCCAGGATACCGGTGGCGAGATCGTGATCCCGGCGAGTTTGATTGAGCCGTGGATCCGCGTCCGCGCTGAGTCGCTGACGAATCGTCAGGAAATGGAAGCAAAGCCCATCCAGTCCGCCGCACCGGTCGCATCGGCTCCAGCGCCGATGGCTCCAGCTTCGGCGTTGTCTGAAACAGTTCGCACGCTTGAGGAGATCGAGCGCGAAGTGATCATCAAGACCCTGGTCAAGATGGGGCGGCATCGCCAGCGGACGGCACAGGCCCTGGGAATTGGTGTCCGCACGCTGGGTCTGAAACTGAAGAAGTGGAAGCAGGAGCAGTTGATCGAGGCGACTCTCTAGATCTGTGACGGGAACGTGGAACGGGCAGGCATTAGGCACTGGGCACTAGGCATTAGGGGAGGCAAAAGGCATGGGGAATCCGCGCCTATGTTTATGCCCGCATGAGCAATTTGCATCAAAAACCTCGTATCTTGACTGGCGATACTCCTACTGGCCGCTTGCACCTGGGGCATTGGGTCGGCAGCGTTGAGCGGCGGGTTGCGCTGCAGGATTCGTATGACTGCTACTTTTTGCTTGCGAATATGCACGCGTTCACGACGCGGTTTGACAAAGCCGCGGAGATTCGCCAGGACACGATTGAGATTGTGAAGGACTGGCTCGCGGCGGGGATCGATCCTGTTCGCTCAACGATTGTGCTCCAGACAGAAGTGCCGGCGATCGCGGAGTTGACGTGGTATTTTGCGATGCTGTTGTCGTTCAACGATGTCATGGGCAATCCCACGCTGGTACATGAGTTGGAAACCAAAGGCCTTGCCGACAAGCACTCCTTTGGATTCCCGATGTACACGGTTGGTCAGTGCGCTGACATTCTGGCGTTCCGTCCGGAGTTGATTCCGGTTGGCGAGGATCAGGCGCCGCATATAGAAATGTGCCGCAAAGCTGCGAGGAAATTTGATCAGTTGTACTGCGGTGTGAAACCGGATGTGAAGGATGAAGACTACGTGAAAGTGGGGGGCGTCTTCCCGATTCCCAAAGCACTGATCGGACGCATTGGAAGATTGCCCGGCGCGGGCGATGGCACGCAGAAAATGAGTAAGAGCCTGGGCAATGCGATCTTCCTTTCGGACACTGAGAAAGAAGTACAGAAGAAGGTCAACAAGATCTCAACCGGCCGCCAAAACCCAACCGATCCCGGCGATCCCAATAACGTGCTCTTCAAGTTTGTCGAAGCATTTATCGCAGATGAAGCCCGCGTGGCAGAACTCAAAGATCGCTATCAACGCGGCGACAACATCGGCGATGGACACATCAAGCAGGAACTTGCGCAGGCGATCAACACGCTGCTGGCGCCGATGCGGGTGCGCCGGGCGGAGTTTGAGACGCCGGGCGGCGATGAGCGGATTGTCGAGATCATCCGGATGGGGACCGCGCGTGCGAATGTGGTTGCTGAAGAGACGTTGTATATGGCCAAGCAGGCGATGAAGATTGATTTTGGGAAGAGGAAGCTAGGGTTCTGAAGACTCTAAGGTTGCCTTCTACAGGAGCAAAGCTGTGAAGACGAACCAAGAGTGCCTTGTCCTACGCTTGCCTTATTCAAGTGGTGGGTACGGCTGTGCGGTTGTTTTCACTTTGATTGCGGTCTGCGTTGATTGGTTTCTATACTCAACTTTTGCTCCGGTAGGTTCACTGTTGAGTTGGGGAGTACTACTTCGAGTACTTGTGATCTCCTGTTTTTTTGGATTGATCGCATGGTCACTTCGCAAGTCCAGTTTTGCGGAATATCGCCGACGGCGCGGATTCCGCTTGCGGTTGGAGAACATGATCGACGGTGGCAACTACCAGAAAGATCTTCCGAAGCTATATGAGCGATTTGCGCTCGGGTACGGTGCGGGAAGGGACGCAGCAGGAAACCTATCGTGGAAGAATTTACAGGATCTTGAGCAGAGGCTTGGAATTAGTATTCCTCGGATTTGGATTTCGCATCCAGATGTGTTCGATTGCTTATCACGCGACGATTTTTGGAAGGGCCCATACCCGGTAAGCACATTCATGAACAGGCCAAGATTATGGATGGTGTCATTTGTGGCACTTCCATTGATAGGGATCATCGCGTATGCCGCATCATCGGGGCAGACTCTTGTCGGTGGGATACTCGCGGTGATCTATTTCCTGATACTCGCGAACTGCGTCGGCCCGCTCATTGCAACATTTGGGAAATGGCACCTTGCTTCAACGCCGGAAAGCGCTGAGTTTCGGTTGTTGGATAAGGAGCATGGACGCATGATGCGGACGGATATTCAAGAAGATTGCTTTGTGTTTGTTACGCTCGTTCCCTACAAAATCAAAGTCGCAAGCCTGACAGTCATTTCAGAAGCGGGCACGGTCGGGCTGGAGGCAGTTGAGTTGCGCAACACGCCTTGGGGCGCAGCGATTGCGAACGCGATGGCGTCACGCGTGAGAGCATAAGCGTACGTCAAATGGTGAGATTCTTGTGCACGCTGCCGGAGTTTTCTGATTGAATGGGTGACGCAACATTTGCGCGCCCTCAAGTCTACAGCGGACTTGGACCCAGGATAGTAATTCCATGGCGTGGCGCTTCTGCCATGATTCTTGCGACGACTACTTCTTCGCTTGGGGGTTTGCCCTGAGCATCGGGGCGACCGATGCCGCTGAAGAATGTCTCGAAGTTGGCGGCTGGGGTGACGATGAGGAGCATTTTGGCGTTGGTGTTGGAGCAGTTTTTGAATGTGTGAGGTACGCCGCGGGCGGCGAAGATGCATGCGCCGGGTTTGGCGACGATGCGGTGGTTGTTGACCCAGAATGTTACTTCGCCTTCGAGGATCCAGAAGACTTCATCTTCGTGTTCGTGGACGTGGAGCGGTGGGCCGGATTGTGGGACCACGGTGTATTCGGCGAGGGAGAGGCGGTCGGCTGTGTCAGTAGAGATGAGTTTCGGCGTGGTTTGATCGCCGCCCATGACGGTCAATGTGGTGCCTTCGCCGGGAGCGATGAATTTGGGGATGAGGTGTTTGAGGGAGTTCATGGGCGATTGTTGGCGAGGTGAGGATGGAAGTCTGCGAGTATGAGATAGCAAGTGCGGTGGTGTTGCGGTTCGCCCGCCCGTTTCACGGGCGGAGGTTTAGGGGGAGGGGCTACCAGATGCTGCGCATCTGGCAACCATCGCATGCCCATTTCATGGGCGGTAGACAAGGAAGGCAATAATATGTAATAGATGTATTGCGTTGAGTTCGCGATTATGCGAGGGGTCGCAGTTTTTCGGCGGCGGCGTAAATGTGTTCGAGGTGATGGACCATTGCGTGGGTGGTGAAACGTTCGAGGCACCAGTCTTTGCCGGTGATTGCCATGCTGGCTCGCTCGGCGGGGTTATCGCGCAGCCAGAGGATTGCGTTGCGGAGATCTAAAATGTCGCCGAATCTTACGAGGCGGCCGGTTTCCATATCGCGGCAGGCTTCGCCGGTGCCATCGACGTCGTAGGCGACGGGGCAGACGCCGCAGAGAAGGGCCTGGGGCACTGTTCGTGGGAGACCTTCGCGGGCGCTGGGGTGAGCGAGGACATCCATTGCGCGGATAAGACTGGGGACGCGCTGGGGTGGGACGAGGCCGGTCATGATGATGTTGTGTTTCAAGCCGAGCGCATCGATGCGGGATTGGAGGCGTTGTTTCCACCAGCCATCGCCGACCCAGAGTAGTTTGAGATGGGGGTTGCGTTTCATGTCGTCGCCGAGTGCATCTAACAAATCATCGTGGCCCTTGTGTTCGGCGAGGCGGGCGACGGTGCCTATGACGAAGTCGGAGTCGGAGATGCCCAGAATGTGCCGCATGTGAGAGCGTTCTTCGCCCGGAGCTGGTTGGAGGAAGGCATCGGTTTCCATTCCGGAGTAGACGGTTTCGTACTGCGATCGCTGGCCGATGCCGCGTTTGAGGAATTGTTCGGTCATGGCGTTGGCGACGCTCACGATGCGGTGGCAGTGGTCGGCCGCCAGGGTTTCGGCCATGGTGTAGATTGCGTTGTTCAGGCGGCGTTTTTGAACATTGAAAAACCCGCCATCCAGTGGCATGAATGGCGGACCGTGGATCGTGTGCACGATTCCGGGGCGGCGAATTCCTTTGGCGTTCCACGCCGCGAGGCGGCCGAGGATTCCGGCTTTGCTTGAGTGGGTGTGCACGATGTCGGGTTTGAGTTGTTCGATGAGTGTGCGAAGTTCAAAGTAGCATTTGATGTCGGCGATGGGGTTTACATCGCGGACCATGTTTGGGACGATGTGCGTTGCGATGCCCTTGCCATCTTGCGTGCGAAATTTTTCAACGCGTTCAAGCAGCGAACCTTCGGGACCATAAATTGGGCCATAGGCGAGATGGAGTTCGTGGCCGAGTTGGGCCTGGCCCTCGCAGGAGAGAACGGTGTTTTCCTGGGAACCGCCCAGGATCATGCGGGTGGAGATGTGGAGGATTTTTCGCGGTTTCGCGGTGGTGTGGTCGGAAGTTTGAGGTGTTGGGGTGCGCAAGTTGGATTGGGAGAGTGGCACCCCTTCAGGGTGCGATGAATGGGAGCTTTCCGGGGGTGGCGGTCGTCCATCAAGTCATGGCCGACCTTCACCCCCGACTAAATAATTCCAGCCTTTCGGGTAACGCCGTGCTCTCAAGTCACATTTAGTGGCTAAAGCCATCGGAACGGGAAGCCCGTTAAAACGGGCTATATTAAAAACGCTTGAAATATTGGTGTTTTCGCGTGCTAACCACGGCTGAAGCCGTGGCCTACAAGCGAGCAAGGCCGTTGAAACGGCCTGAAAACAAACGCAATTGAGCTTCAGTGCACAGGGTTGCTCTTCGGGCTGAAGAGGGTGATGGCACGATCGGGTGAGACGGTGAGAGACACGTAACAAGGGCGAGGCCTCCTCAAATATTTTCAATAGACTTCCATGAACATCTTGCGTGTCGGCCGAACTTGCTTGTGGATCATCTTGCGATCCCAAGTTGCAACTGTGTCGCGGATGTTGTCATCGAGGCCGATGTATTGGTCGAGAGCTTCGGGCGAGAGGATGCCGGCGAGTTTCTGCATGACGCCCAGTTCCATGCCTGCTATGCCGCAGATGTAAATTAGACCGCGGTCGGTTTCGAGCAGGGTTTTGAATTCGCTGGCGTGAGTGAGGAGGCGGTCGTGGACGTAGAGGGGACGCGAGCCATCATCTTGTTTTTCGCGGCTGATGGCGGTGATGTATTGGAAGTTGGCATGTTTCTTTGCGAGGGCTTCGAGTTCCTGGTGATAGAGCAGGTCGCTGGCGTAAGGAGAGCCCATGACGAGGATGACGCGGCTTGAGCAGTTGGTGGAAAGGAGGTCGAGGAGCATGCCGCGGAACGGGGCGATTCCGGTGCCGGTGGCGAAGAAGACGTAGTCGTGAGCGGATGGGTCGGCGGGAAGGAGGAAGCGCTTGCCGACTGGGCCGGTGACTTCAACCGTGTCGCCGACCTGAAGATCGCAGAGGTAGTTGGAGGCGACGCCGAGGAAGAGTTTGTGTGTGTCGTGATGTTCATCGACGAGGCGTTTGACGGTGGTTGCGAGAACCTGGCCTTTGCCATCTTCGCCGGTTGTGGGGGAGGCGATGGAGTAGAGGCGAAGTTTGTGGGCTTGTCCTTTTGCGTCGAGACCCGGTGGAAGAACGCCGAAACTTTGACCGGAGAAGAAGTTCCCTGCGAGCTTGGTTTTGGAGACATCGATTGAGATGTGACGGACCACGCCTGCGGCTTTTTTGTTGGAGGTGCAGCGACGAGTCTCGACCACTGTTCCTATTCCCGGTGCGTTGGGCGGATGCAGATGCATCTGCACCTGGGGGAGGGCGGGACCGGGTGTGTGCTCTACTGTCATCGGGTGCGGCTCGTGAAGAAACGTGATAAGAACTAGTGCTGGTCGAAGGTGCTGCCGGCGGGGACATCGAATCCGACGAATTGGCCGACGGCGAAATCGCTGGCTTTTTGGCGCGGGTCGATTGGTGTGACATGAATTGGCATGCCAGCGTTGATGACGATTGTGTTTTCTTTTGCGTGTACGGCGATGATGTTGCCCTGAATGCGGCGTGGGCGGCCGTAGATTGGTTCGACGAAACGGCCACCGGTTTGAGTCACATCTATGCGGCGAGCCTGGCTTGAGATCGTGCCGATCAGACGCTTGCCAACTTCGGCGGTGATTGTGGCGGATGGCACCAAGTGGAGTTCGTAGTTGTTGGCGAACGACATTTTGATGAAGCCGGGTTTGGTGGCGGTGGCGGCGACTTCGCCAGCAAATGTGCCGCGGGCGAAGGTGGGATCGATGATGTTGGTTGGAGATGGGGGGATCATGTGAGCGATGATAGGAAGTAGCGGGGGGGATGTGAAATGTGAGAGGAATGCAAATTGCTGAGAAGTTGGTTCAAGATTGGGAGGTAGGTTTACCGAGTCGTGCATCCCGCTGGGATGCATGAGAGACTCATTTGCTTTCCAGGGGTGCAGAGCCACCCCTGGCAACTCTCACACATCCCTCCGGGATGAAGAGTTGAGACGCTCAAGTGGTTGAAACAGCTTTGGAGAGAATGAGTAATTCAGATGCGTGGGGAGCGCGGGCGCGTTCCCATTCGCAGGAAATTTGCGAGGAGTTTTGGACCATCGATTGTGAGGAAGCTCTCGGGGTGGAATTGCACGCCTTCGACGTTTTGGCGGCCATCGGTGAAGGTGCGGCGCAGGCCCATGACAACGCGGCGCGTGTTGCCGGATTCGGTAGGTTCGTCAGTCCAGGCAGAAATTTGCCATTGCGTTCCATCAGCTTGCTGGCCGAGTGGAATTGTCTCGGGAAGGACCACGAGCGAGTGGTAGCGGGTGGCGACAAACGGGTTGGGGAGTCCGGAGAAGATGCCCTTGCCATCGTGGTGGATGGGGCTGGTTTTTCCGTGAACTTGAATGGCGTGCCGCGTGACTGTCATGCCGTTACTGGCGGCGAGACATTGGTGACCGAGGCAGACACCCAGGATGGGGATGCGACCAGTGAAGCGGGCGATGATATCGCTGGAGTTGCCGGCTTCGTTGGGTGTGCAGGGGCCAGGGGAGATGACGATGTGAGCGGGCCCTTTGCCGCTATCGAGGGCTTCAACTTGATCGGGCGTGATCTGGTCGTTTCGAACGACGAGAATGTCGCGATCGAGGTTGATCGATGGATCAACTTCTCCGAATCGATGCACGAGATTCCAGGTGAAGGAGTCGTAATTGTCAACAAGTAGAATCACTGGTCAAGCGTAGACGCAGCATCAGCCTTCTGGAAGGTCGAATTGCATCACGACAGCAGTGGGGAGGATGGGGTACGGCATTCGCAGGCGGAAGACTTTGAAGTCTTCATTACGCCAGGAAAGGCGGTTAAATACTGCGTGTAACAGGTCGCCATATTGCGGGACATCGGCTGACTCAGCCATGACGATACCGTGTCCAAGATCATCGACGCTGAGGCCAAGAGCAAGGAGATCGTCATCGCGTCGGGATTTCTGGGCACGCGTGACGCGATCGAGTTCGCCGTATACCAGGCCGCGGGGCTTGGCGTTGGGCCAAAGGTCTTTGTGAATGAGTACATCGTGTACAAGCAATTCGGTTGGTCGATTGATGTGAGCAACGAGGTTGCCATGCGTGTCGCCGGTGCGGCGGAAGCGAGAAGCGAAATTCCAGAAGACTTCGCCGGAGACCATTGTCACTGCGCCGGTTTCGCCGATTGGCCATTGGGCGAGTTCAAAGTCAATATATCCATCGCGAGGTTCAGAGGCTTCGAGTTTTGGAAGTGGTTTGGAACAGAACGCGGGCATTAACTCCATGCGCGGGAGGCCGACGGCATCGGAAGTTCCATCGCCGGCGAGCGCTTCACGCTTTGGTCCTTTTCCGTCGGCGTTCAGGGCATCGCGAACACCGGTTGAAAAGAGCAAACGCCGCGCATCGCCTCGAAGTCGACGCAGACCGAAAAGGCCGTTGACGATTGCAACATCAACTCGTCCGCGCTCTGTGCCAGGTTTGAGGACGTGAAGCACAAGTCGCGTACGCAATTGACTGCCGAAGATATAGCTGTTGGCTTTGAACGCACTGCGACGGTGAACTTCTTCCTGGGTTTCGTGCCGCTCTCCTGCGAAGGAATCGATCATCAACTCGAGCGATGAGCGGTCACCAGCGTGGATTTTTACGAGTCCATCGACACGATTTGCGGCAAGCTCTGCGGTTGCCAGAGTTTGAGGCGATGCGCCGAAAGACGCCGCGGCGTGAAGGAATGATTTGACGCCGGCGGGACTGGGAAGGTGCTGTGCGGCGGTGAAGGGATCGGTTGAGGTAGCAACTTTCCAGATCTGCCAGCCGAGTTTGCGGGAAAGGCCAAGGATTCGAGCGACATCGGCAGCTTTGCGGCAGGGGGAAGGAAGCCCACCGAGGACGCCTGCGAATGCCGAACGTAATCCGGAAATTACTTCGATAGCTTCGACTTCGAGGGTTTGGGTGCTTGTTTTCATTATTTGAGGGCCGGATCGAATCGATATCTTAACTGAAAGCGGAAGGTGCGTCCATTATTTCTAGAAAAATTCCGAAATGTTCCCTCGGATTCAGTGCAAAAACGACGGTCCGAGAAGAAATGCAAAAATTTCTAGAAACATTTGCAGGAATTACTTGACACCTCGACGAAAGTGTGCTTTAATATGGTGGGGATATTTGGAGAGCAGTGATTTATGAAACTAATTGAACTCGCAGCAGCATTCGTTGTAACGACTGTTTCGGCAGTTGCGATGGCGCAGCAGCCAATGCGTTTGTATGCAAGCGACTGGGATACGAACTCTGTGTACGAGTTTGATGTTGGGACAGGGACATTGCTGCGAGCGATCGTGCCGCAGGAAGCGGATGGCGCACTGGCGATGGCTGGGATGGCGATCGGCGCTGATGGAGCGATTTACCTGACGGACTTTTTCACGGATGCGGTTCGTCGATATGACCGCAGGACCGGGGCGCTACTTAACACATTCATTCCGCAAAATCATGGCGGCCTGGACAATTCAACCGATCTGACGTTTGGACCAGATGGCCAGCTCTATGCAGCGAACGGAGATGCGGGAGGAGTGCTGAAGTTTGACAGTGGAAGCGGGGCGTTTGTCAGCGAGTTTATTTCGCCGCTCAGCGTGTTGGCAACGCGGTTTATGTTGTTCCACAATGGCTTTGTGTATGTGACGGATCATTTCGCGCAGTCAGTGAAGAAATTCAATGCGAGTACGGGCGTATTTGTATCAGAATTTGCGTGTTGTGCGGCGGAGGGTCGCGGCTTGACGTTGTCGCCCACGGGCGAATTGCTGGTTGCGAGCTGGGAAAGCCGCACGATCGAGCGATTTAACATTGATACTGGCGAGCACCTGGGAACATTGGTACAGGACATTCGCGCGAACGGATTGATGATCGGGCCGGATGGATATCTCTACGCGGGCGAAGCAATCCGCCACCGGATTGAGCGATTTGACGTCAACACCGGCGCAAGGAATCTCATTCTTGGCGATGGGATATTGCTTGATCCCTGGCAGTTTGCGTTTGCCCCGGCGATTCCATGTCCATCTGATTTCAACAGCGATGGAGTCGGCGATATGTTCGACTACCTGGATTTTGTTGCGGCATTCAGCAACGGCGAACCGGTCGCGGATTTCAACGCTGACACGGTTGTGGACCTTTTTGATTATCTTGACTTTGTCGAAGTGTTTGCCACAGGATGCTGATAAAGCAATCTTGTATTAACTAAGCTCTCTCAACTCTCCAAAGGAGAACCTCATGTTTGGTTCGAAGGCTATCGTTCTGTCTGCACTTTCACTGGTTTTGACTGCAGGAACTGCATCTGCGCAGCTTCATTTTGCAGATGCGGTGCATCACTCAACACCTACTCGTCCATCGGGCATGACCGCCGCTGATCTCAACGGTGACGGCATTGTCGATATGGCGGTGACGACCGACAATCCAGATCGCGTGACGATTCTGCTCGGCACCGGTGATGGTCAGTTTGCGGCACCGATCCGGCATCGGATTCCCAGCGGCAACGGACTTGGTGCATTGACCTCTGGCGATTTTGATGGGAACGGGACCGTTGACCTTGCGGTTGTGATGAAAAACCGCGGTCGTATTGCGCTCATGCTCAACAATGGTTCCGGGCTGTTCCTGCTCGGCTCGATTTCAACAACTGGTGCACGGCCGGTTGATATTCAGGCCGCGGATATTGATGGAAATGGCTCGCTTGATCTTGTGACGGCGAATCGTGATGGCGACAATATTACAGTGTTGCGCAACGATGGGACCGCGGTGTTTACAGCGGAATCGATTTCAATGGGTGTCAGCTCTGAGCCGCGTTCGGTTGCGTTGGGCGATCTTGATGGCAACGGGACGCCTGATGCGGTTGTGGCTCTCCACGATTCGCGGTCGGTGGCGACACTCCTCAATACTGGCGGCGCCTTTGGCTCGCCGGTGACGACTGCGGTTGCAGGCAATGAGCGTCCTGAGGGAATTGCGATTGCCGATGTGAATAACGATGGATTCAAGGATGTGCTTTTCACGGTTGGAGATACCGATGTCAGCAACAACTTTGTTGGCATGTTCAGCGGTAACGGCAGCGGGGTACTTGGCTCTTCGCGTCTGTATGTGACCAACGGTTTGAATTCCAGCCGCATTGTCGCAACTGATTTTGACGCTGATGGATTTGCCGATCTGGCGGTGACTAATGAAGATGGCGCAACGGTCTCGGTACTTCGCGGCACTGCAACGGGGCTTACTTCGCCCATGCTCCTGGCAGCGGGTACACATCCAGATGGGATCATTGCAGCAGATCTCAATGGCGATGGTCGGACTGACATTGCGTGCAGCAATAAGGACTCGGACAACACAAGTGTGTTGCTCGCCACGTTTGGACGTGGCTGCCGCGGGGATTTCAATCTCGATGGGTCGGTCGACTTTAGCGATTATCTCGACTTCATCGATCTCTTTGCCAATGCCGCTCCTGGCGCGGATTTGAATGTCGATGGCGCGGTTGATTTCACCGACTATTTGGATTTCCTTGCCGGCTTCACTGCTGGTTGCTGATTTACCTTACCACTTTTGTGCTCAGACCCCGTGTGCCAAATCCCCACTTGGCACCGGGGGATGGGCGTTTCCAACGAGAGAGGCTCCGCCGGGTCGCGTGTTGCGCTTCGGCGGGGCTCTTTTTGCGTTACGGACCGTGGTTGTGGGCTTGGGAAAACAGGATCGCATTTTTGTGGTGACACTCCCACCGAGACGGGTTTAATGCCGAAGAATAAGACATGCGTGTTACGCGACTATTTCCGTTGCTGCTCCTGGTTCCGGTTGTGAGCGTTGGCGGGAACGCCGCCGCGAAAATGCAGGGAGTGGCGGCACCGTCACCGATCGCGATTGCGGCAGGCGAAGCAGCGCCTGGAAGCGATTGGCGGATGGACATGTTGCCAGAATCTGTGAAGGCGCGACTGGCGGCGACATATCTCACTGAGGCTGAGAGGCAAGACCTTCGGATCAAGCATGGGGTGTATCTTGCAGCGGATCTTTCTACACCTGATCGCATTGCTACTGCGGCGTTGATGCGTGGCGATTTTGTGAATCCGATTTTTGCGGAGCCCGGGGTCAAGAGTCTGACGCGTGCGGCGGCGTTGGTTCGGCGCGGAGATTCGGCGGAGGCGCTGACGGTACTTGGGAATGATGCAACTTTGGCGGCGACACTTCTGCGAGCCAGGGCACTTGTTGCGTTGGGAAAGGTGGCAGATGCGGTTGCTGTGCTGGACCCGTTGGTTGATACTGTGCAAAAGACCAAGCTCGATGATGCGGGCGAACTGCTCGCGGGTGTTCAAGGTGTGGCACTGCGG
Organism: Planctomycetia bacterium; assembly: GCA_005776545.1. The sequence goes on from SXOY01000120.1 coordinate 14,927, forward strand.
GCAAGGCTGGCGGGCGAACGGACGGGCGGGGGAGAAGATTACAAGGCGATGTTGAGCGTGCTGGCGCGTGTGCGAGAGGAGATTGACAAACTCTCGCCGCTGGCGAATTTGATTGAGGCGCAGATTTTGTATGAGAAAGATGCGGGGGCGCAGGCCGGCGCGGCATTGCAGGTTGCGTTGCCACTCAATCCGAGCGATGTGGATGGATGGACGCTGGCGGGATTGCTTGCGGTGGATGGGTTTGATATTGAGAAGGTTGAGAAAATAGTATTGAAGATTGATGAGTTGTCGCTGGGAGAGCCGGCGGCGGGAGCAGAACGCGCGGCGGGCGCATCACCGATCGGCGCGTATGTGCTTGCGCGCGGTCGGTTGCGGCAGAGTGATGGGGCGGGGGCGTTGTCGCTTATCAAGCATGCACTTGAGCGCGAGCCAAAGAATCTGAAGTTGCTTGCGCTGCAGGCGGCGGCAACTGCCGCGACGTATGACTTTGTGAAGGCAGAAGAGCTGCTTGTGAAGCTGGACTTGGTTTCGCCGGGTAATCCTGAGGGGCAGTTTGAGGTTGGACGCGTTTTGAGCGAGATGCGGCAATATGCTGAGGCTGCGGGCCATTTGCAGATTGCGGCGGAACGGGCACCATTTTGGATTGCGCCGCTGAACGAGCGAGGACTGCTTGAGATGCAGGCGGGGCGTGATGCCGAAGCGCTTGCGGCACTTGAGAAGGCAGAGAAGATCGATACGTTCAATGTGCGGGCTGCCAATAGTCTGAAGCTGGTTCGAGACATTGCCACGTATGCCCGAGTTGAGAGTGAACACTACATTGTGAGATATAAGGCCGCAACAGATGAGTTGCTGGCGAAAGAGATGCTGGAACCGCTGGAGGCGAACTATCGGCGAGTGACGGGGAAAGACCGCGGCGGCATCGACTACCCGATGACGACCAAGACCATTATCGAGTTGCTGCCTGACCATCGCGCGTTTGGTGTGCGGATCACTGGCATGGCACAGATTCACACGATTGCCGCGTCGACTGGGCCGATTATTGCGATGGAATCGCCGCGTGAGGGACCGGATCACCTCGGGTTGTATGACTGGGTGCGTGTGTTGCGGCACGAATTTGTGCACACGGTGACGCTTGCTCGAACCAAGAACCGATTACCGCACTGGTTTACGGAGGCATCGGCGGTGTATCTTGAAGATGCGCCGCGGGCGTGGAATACGGTGCAGTTGATAACAAATGCGTACAAGGCGGATGCGTTGTTTGATCTTGATGAGATTAACATTGCGTTTGTGCGGCCTAAGCGGCCAAGTGATCGCCAGCTTGCATATGCGCAAGGGCACTGGATGTATGAGTACATCATTGAACGGTGGGGCAACAAGGCTCCGCTGGACCTGATGGATGCGTATGCATCGGGAAGGCGCGAGGCGGAGGCGTATCAGACTGTTCTTAATGTTTCGCGTGCTGACTTTGTCAAGGAATTTAGGGTCTGGGCGGGTGAGCAGTTGAAGCTGTGGGGGGTTGTTCATTCGGACGACATGAAAGCGGCATCGGAACTTCTCGGCGACGATAGCGAAGTAGCGATGGAAGTTATTGAGAACTGGCTTGAGACGTATCCGAATCATCCTGAACTGCTGAGCCTAAAGGTACAAAAGTGGCTTGCGGCAAATGATGGAACTCCGACTGCGGAGATGATTCCGACGTTGAGGCAGTATGCATCAGCTCGACCGGTTGCAGAATTGCCGCATAAGTTGTTGGCGCGTCTGTTCCTCGATGGTGAAGGCGATGGCAAGCAGGCGGCGATTCCGCATTTGGAGTGGCTGGATATTCGCGAGGAGAAGTCGCCGACTTTTGCGATGGAGCTTGCGCGTCGATATGCAGCGGAAAGCCGGTGGACGGAGGCGTGGGCGAAGGCGTTGCGTGCGACGCAGCTTGCGCCGTTTGTGGCTGCGCCGCGTGAATTGGCGGCGACGATCGCGATCAAGAAGGGTGATATTGCCGCCGCAGAACAGCAGATTCGCGGGTTGATGTGGCTTGAGCCGAATCAGCCGTTGCATCAGCAGAGGTTGGATGCGTTGCAGAGACTCCGCAACTGAGAGGGGATCATTTCTCCCCTTCGCTCTTTGCCTTCGGAGGATCAGGCACCATGCTCATGATCGAGCGTCGGATTCCCCATTTGCTGATCTTTTCGCCATCGTTGAAATCTCGCATTGGTTCGCGGTCTATTCCAAAGCCGTTGTGAGCAACTTGCAGGTTATTGACTTTTCCGCCCGCGTCCCAGCGATATGCGAAGATCGCGCCTTGCGGACCATTTGCAAAGCCGACACCGACGCGGCTGCGGGTCCATTCGTCGTAAAGCTTGCAGGTCAGCCAGCCCTCATCAAGTTTCTCGTTGCCAATGCGGCTGGTGCGATACGCCGTCAATTGGCCGTTGCCATCGGGCCAGCCCTGGTGAAAGATGGTGAGTTGTCCGGAATTAGTGAAGGCGACTACCGGGCGCGAGCAGCAGCCATTGCCGGAGCCTTCACCGCGTGTCCATTTCATTTCCTGTTCCCAGAGGCGATCGCCTTGCAGGTTGGCGTAGCTGACGCGCATGCAGAAGTTTCCGCCGCGGGAATTGGCGAGTGAAGTGACGATCAACACGCGACCATCGGCTGGATCAACGCCAAGACCAGGTGTCACGAGCGAGCGGGCTTCGAGTTTCTGGGCGGCGGAGACTAGTGGCTTGGAGAAGTCGTTGTCTTTGAATGTCAACCAGCGATATTCCAGAAGGTCATCGGCCAGTCTTGAAACCAGGAGAACTCGCTCGCCAACGCGGCAGGCGTTCATATCTCCCGCAGGCAGTTCGGGGATTCGCGCAGGCGTGCCAAGCTCGGTCGCGGTGAATCGGGTCACATGCCAGCCAAACAAGTGATGATGGAACACCAGGCCAAAGTCTTTACCGCCGACAAGGACTGGATCTTTCTCGGTGCCGGAGTTTGGCACAATGCGTTTGTCGGACCACTTCTCATCGCCTTGGTACATTTTGATCCACACATGGTCTTTGGTCTGGTCTGCGCTTACAAGCGAGCAGATGTCTCCAACGTATGCGAGTGCAGGCGCGGAGCCAGTTAATTCCTGGTCACGGCGCGTGCCGCAGTATGTGGAGCCGCCGTAGTTGATGTCGGCTTCGACGGTTCCTTCGTCGAACTTGCCGTTCTGATTCCAGTCAATCAGTGTCGAGCCATCGCCGTTGTCTTTGAGTGTGAAGCGGTATGGATGGTTTGCCAGGTACTTCAGGTTCTCGAATTTGTATGGCAATTTTTCGATCAGCGCTTTCTCGTCAAGCACAGTATCTCGAAACTCGCCATCGGAGAAGTGGATCTTGTTGCCATCGCCGTCAAATGAATAACTGAATGCGTATGACATGAGGGATGGATACAAGGGGCACCACGCCGGGGCGCAGTCGCCAGTGTGACTGAGCGACATCTGGTGTCCGAATTCGTGGGCGAAGACCATCCAGTTA
>SXOY01000121.1 GCA_005776545.1 Planctomycetia bacterium
CTCGCTTGCAACCATGGGCGACCCGCGCGTCATCTTCCAAGTTGGCTCGTTTATCGTCGCACCGACGCTCGACCGTTTCACGATTCTCCCGATCAAGGACTTTGACTCGGCGGCCATGACTGCAACCAACGTCTTTGGTTCAATCACGATCCGCGGCCGCGCCAGCGTCAGCGATGGAAGGCTCATTGTCCCGGTCATTGATGGCCTCTCCATCATCGATCCCGCGAATCCTCTGGACACAAAGCAGATTCCACTCCGCGCTGTGGGCAACACTGTTGTCGCGCCTGGGCAGCTCATCGTTACTGATGCCCGCAAGATTCACTCCTACGTCACTTTCTCCACCGCCGAGTCGCTCCTCCGCGATCGAATGACAAAACGCCCGACGGATGCCGAGCCAGCAAACGATCTCATCCGGCTTGCGTATCGGGCGGGGAAATGGGAGATGGTCGCTCCCACTGCCGATCATGCTCTGGCGATCTTTGATGCTGATCCAACTTCCGCCGCATCCAAACTCGGCCGCGCTCAGCTCTTTGATCTACTTCTTGAGGCCGCCCGCGCCGGATTAGATGATCCATCTATTCCCAAGCCTCACCCCGCGCCAACGACCGATTCCGCAGCCGCGATTGTCGATCGTCTTGCACAATCCGTTGGCTCACCCGCTCAACGCGTCGAGCAATTGCTTATGCAGGCCAAAGTCCGCGAAGTTGCAGGAACACCGGTTGCCGCGGCCGAGTCTTATCAGCAGATACTCACAGACGATGTCCTGAGCACCACCATCCGTTTCGCTGGCACCATCGATGAGATTTCTGCACAGGTTGAGACGACCGCTCGCTTAAAACAACTGCTACTTCAAACTTCGATTGCTTCGTATCGCTCCTTTGATGATGAAGCCCGACGCATTGGCGACGCTGCCCAGAATAATCCTGCCGAACTTGAATCGATTGCTCGCCACTATCCCGCCGCCGCTATCACGCCGCTTTTGCTTGCCAGAGCTTCGGCTCTTCATCAAGCCGCCGGACAACAGGAAACTGCAATTCGTGCACTTGCCCGGGCGGTGGAGCATGCTGCATTCGGTATCGCTGTCGGTCGCACCGAGCACGCCGAGCTTCACCCGCGGCTCACTGTTGATCTTGCTGATGCACTGCTAAAGGCCAATCAACCTTCCAGTGCGGCACGCATCCTTGCCACTATCAAACTTCCGACACCCGATCTCACGCAACGCATTGCGCAACTGCAGACCCAGATCCAATCGCTCGACCGCGATATCTATCGCCTTCCGCGCGTTGGGCTTCCCAGCGCGATTCGTCCTGCGCTGCTTGTTGGCTGGACCGTTCCTCCGGAATCTCCGCTTCTCCCCGATCGCCGCGGCAAGAGCCCTGAACATCTCATCATGTTCAACGATTCGCAATCCAAGCTTGCACTCTTTGGCACGCGTCCCGATGGCGAATTTGCTCCGGCATGGGAAAAATCCTACGAAGGTGCTCGCCCGTCACTCATCAGACTCAGCGCCAATCAGGCGATCTTTTACGAACCATCGCCGGTCGGCGGGATCATTCAGTGCCTCGACACAATCGACGGCCACTCGATCTGGAAGTCCATCGACTTTTCTCACTGGTTTGATGGCGCGGCAGATCGCCGCCGCACCAATGCCGTTGAGAACTCTGCGCAAATCGCTACGCCGCTCGATGGCTTTCAGCGTCCGCTCGATCTGCTGGTTGCCGCGGATGAGAACATACTGATTCTTGCTCAGCGTTCTGGTCGCCTGGGTGCAGTTTCGCTTACTGATGGCAAGCGCCTCTGGGCCGCCAACACCAAGCTCGATGCTATTTACGACTGCGCGGTTGCCGGAAGTGTGATCGTTATTTCTGGCGGCGCTGAACCAGTCAATCGCGTGGCGGGCGAAGCACTTACTCCGGCCATTGTGATTCTTGATGCCAAGACTGGTGCAGAATTACACGATGCACGCGGCTCAGCAGAGTGGTTTGGTTCTCGCCTCAAAGGTGCTGTCCGCTGGGTGCGCCCGGTTGGTGATGGCAGCGCGGTGCTGGGGCTTGAAGATGGACTCATGCATGTCAACCTCCGCGAAGGTCGCGTGAACTGGATGTCGGATGATGACTCGCTCGCTCAGACTGCGGATGGTTGGACTATCGGTGGTGACATCCTCATTATCATGGATCGCGAACGCAACTTGCGACTGATCAATTCCAAGACTGGCATCGTCCGCGACAAGCCGCTGGATTCCTTTGGGAAAATCACTGAGAACGCACACCTTAAGCTCGATCGCATCGGCGACACCATCTCGATCGCCACTGACCGCGGCATTCTTCTCTATGACCTCACTGGCAAACTCACGGGCATGGATGGACTGGGCGAAGATACGCAAACGCTGCTCCCGCAGTTCAGCACGCACGCCATCTTTGCACTGGGAATTGAACGCGAAGACCTGCTCGAAAACGCCCGCGAAACATACGAGATTCGTGAAGCTGCTCCGCTCTACACCTTGGACCGCAAAACCGGCAAGCTCACCGCCTCGCGCTGGATCGTCCTCTACGAAGACCCGACGGCGATGAACCTAGTCGATGGAAAACTTATCATTTCTGCGGGTTCAATCTCGCTGATCGTCGATGCGCCGCAGGAGCCTTGATCAGCATGTTCACTTCAAGTGAGTCGCACTGGACAATACAGGCATCAGGCATTAGTGAAAACCACAGGCGAATCAGTTGCGGGTCGCTACTCTTGAAGAGAATCCGATCTGGTCATTCATGTTCGATCCATCTCCCACGCGTAATATCCTAAACTCATTGAGGTAAACATGCGTGGCTCCAGGAACTATTCGCCAACTTCATTCTGTCGATGACTTGCAGGTCAACTCTCTCGCCGGCCTTTTGATCGATTGCGTTGAGGGCGGCGCATCTGTCAGCTTCATGCTCCCTATTACGCGCGATCGCGCACTTGGTTTCTGGCGCAAAGTCGCTCAAGGGGTCGCCGCCAAAGATCGCGTTTTGCTTCTCGCTGAAGATTCGCTCGGGATCTGCGGCACAGTGCAGCTCATTTTTGACCTTCCCGAAAATCAGCCCCATCGCGCTGATCTTGCAAAGATGCTGGTTCACAGTCGCTCTCGCCGCCGGGGTTTGGGTAAAGCGCTTATGCAGGCCGCGGAACAGACGGCTCGCGATAATGGTAAAACTCTTCTGGTACTTGATGCGGCTACGAACGGTGATGCCGCGCGACTTTATGAACGCATGGGTTGGGTGCGTGTTGGAGACGTGCCGAATTTTGCACTTTTCCCACAGGGGGGATATTGCAGTACGACGTATTACTATCGCGATCTCAGTCAGTAGCATAATCGCCGCGGAAGCAAACCATGTCAATCCCCTCCTCCATCCTCTCCCGCATCGGCAACACCCCACTTCTCCACCTCCGCTCCCTCGTCCCCAAAACTTCCGCACGCATTCTCCTCAAACTCGAAAGCGAAAATCCCACCGGCAGCATGAAAGACCGCATGGCACTTGCCATGATCGAAGCCGCCGAAAAAGATGGTCGCCTCAAACCGGGCGGCAACATCGTTGAATACACCGGTGGCAGTACAGGCGTCTCGCTCGCCCTGGTCTGTGCGGCCAAAAAATACACGCTGCACATCGTTTCCTCCGATGCCTTCAGCGCGCAGAAACTTGACCAGATGCGTGCCTTGGGTGCCAACCTCACGATCATCAAAAGCATCGACGGCGGCATGAGTGCAGCGCTCACCCGCGAAATGATCGAGACCGCTCGCCAGATCCGTGAACGCACCGGCGGCTTCTGGACTAACCAGTTCAGCAATCCCGACCAACTCAACGCCTACCGCGCCATGGCCGCCGAAATCCTGCAAGAAAGCGGCGGGCACATCGACGCCTTTGTCCAAAGCGTCGGCACTTGCGGTTCGCTCCGCGGCACCTCCGAAACCCTCCGCGCTCAAAAGCCCAACATCCACATCGTCGCCGTCGAACCCGCTGAGTCCGCAGTCCTCTCCGGCAAACCAACCGGCGCCCACAAAATTGAAGGGATCGGCGCCGGTTTCGTCCCGCCTCTCTGGAACGCCAATCTCGCCAACGAGATCACTTCCGTCTCAACCGAGGAAGCCAAATCAATGGCCCGGCGCCTCGCTCGCGAAGAAGCCATCATGGCTGGCACATCTACCGGCGCCAATCTCGTCGCCGCGTTGAAAGTTGCCGAACACCTCGAACCTGATGCAACTGTCGTCACACTTATGTGTGACTCAGGAATGAAGTACCTCAGCGGCGACCTCTACAGAGCAAGCTGATTCCGCTCGTGGTGAGGGCTTTGAGTCGTTAGATATGCCTCGACAGTGGCTCGTCCCGTTGCCTCTTGCTTCGCACCCAACGAGGCCAGCGAGAGCGCTCGTATCCTCATCACATCACCGATACCCTTGTTGCTGCTCGGCACCTAGATTCAGCGATCTGATGTAACTCGTGTCAGATTGGAAAAACGGGCGGCATCTCATACTGACTCATTTTCAATCTCGGCCACTGGTCCTCCGCGAGGATCTGGTCGGCAATAGACATCCCTTTATCAGTGAGCAAAATGAAGTTGGATTCGGCCTCGGGTCGCGCAATCCAGCGGCGTTCAGACTTGCTCCATTCAACGAATTCGTGTTCACGCTTGTAGAAATTGAATATCGCTCGATGCGACGGTTGCCTTAGCGGTGGATTAATGGGAGCCCATGAGATGCCGATGAGATGTTGCCCACTCAGCTCAACATCAGCCCACGCCACTGCCTGAATCTCGCTTTCATTTCCCGTAGTTGCGATAGCTGCGTTAATAAGCTCGGCAAAAGTCAACCGTTTGTGCTTCACGAGAAGTCCCATGATTCGCCGCTGCAAAGAACTTATATGGGAGTAGGCCTCCCAGACTGAACTCGGAGGACTCCAATCCGAAAACTGTAACTGCAGCCAAAGATGCAGAAGGTTGGATTTCTCTCTCATGTTCCAGTAGATCGAGATCTCTTCACAGTCGTACGGATTGTTCATCGCCCTCTGGACTGCCTTTGGGAGAATGCCCTCCGTGTCTTTGTCGAGCGTGCCTGCTCGAAGTTGAGACTGAGCGGCCGACATGAAAGACTCAACAAGCATCCTTCGCCCGACCCGTGAGTATTCGGGGTGGTCGAGGTAATACTGGGCGATTTCGGCAGCACGCGCAGGTTCGAAATTGACATACCCCCAGTCTTGACTGCATCGCATGCAAAGTTGAAGATCCTTGCAGAAGAGGTCCTGGTACCATTCAATTGACTTGTTAAACGGATCGTTGCGAATACCGCGGATAGTCTCATTCTCGTCGGGGAGTCTGGGTCGGTCAACCGAATGTCTGTTGTCGAGCAGGTCGAGTGTGCGTGGCACAAGTCGCCCGTCACCGGTGCTCAGTTTCAATACTGCAGGAATTGCGTCCAGGACCGACTCGAACAACAGAACCCCGTTCTTGTAATCCTGTATAGCAGAAGGAGTGAGGAACGGATTGATTGACCATTCCTTGTCGGGAAATCGAGTGTCGCCGACCGAGACCCCGAGTGCGGACCGATCCCGCTCAAAGGTCAAGAGCAGATTACCACGTTCGAGTTTGAGTAAAGACTTGCCAAAATGTGCTGCGTCGTAAAACGACTCAGCTACGACCCATGGATACGCCAACATAAAGCGGGGAAATTTGGCATTAAGTTCATCCAGAATTGTCATGTTGTAGAGATCATTGCACCAGTCCTTGAGAACCATTGGGTTTTGACTTTCCAGGCCTACCTAACCCCATATCCCGTAAACCCTTGCAAAAATCAAACAAAGTTGCTTGACTTGCTTCATCACCACGAATATGCTCATTTCAGCTAGATCAATCCGCGCTCAAATAGTGGCGATGATCCGGCTGTTCAATCCTGCGAGCTTCAAGCGAGGAATAGGTGCATCAGATCAGCTGACTCAATTCTTGCTTGAACTACCAAATATTTACCTACTACCGCTCACTGCAACCTCCCACAATTTTCCGACCTCTTAACCTTCAACACCTTCTCCGGACGCTGCAACCTCTGCCGCGAAAATAACCCTACCCTGAGGCTCCCATGACCACACCCCAAAACACATCTGTTGCAGTTGCCGGCGCTTCCGGCTTTGTCGGCCATCACATTGTCGCGGCACTGCTTGCCCGCGGCTACACCGTTCATGCCCTGGTCCGTGACAAGGCCAAGGCTGCGGCGGTCCTTCCCAAATCTGCAAACCTCAAACTCGTTACTGGCACGCTTGATGAGCCTACCGCGCTCAGCAACCTGGTCGCGGGTTGCTCGGCGGTTGTGAATGCCGTTGGCATCATTCGCGAGATTGGCACGCAGACTTTTGATCGTGTGCATCGGCTGGGAACACAGAACTTGGTCGCTGCCGCTGCTGCTGCGAAGATTGGTCGCTTCATACAGATCTCATCGCTGGGGGTTGGCGATGACGGCATTTGCGAATATCAGACATCGAAGTTTGAAGCTGAGACGCTGGTCCGCCGCAGCGGCATGACGTGGACCATTCTCCGGCCGTCTTTCATCATGGGCGAAGGCAGCGGCGCACTTGAAGGGCTGGTTGATCTGCTTACTGGCGACAGTGCACCGTGGCTTTTTATTCCTTACTTTCAGCGCATTGAGTGTGATGACTCGCTGCCGCTGGGGCCAGCAAATGCGTTTGATCCGGTCATTCAACCCGTCGATGTTCGCGATGTCGCCGCGGCGGTGTGCGAATCGCTGGTTCGTCCGCAAGCTGAGGGCGAGATCTTTAACCTGGTGGGGAAAGATCGCATGACTTGGCCGCAGATGCTGACGTTTCTTCGCGATAACACACCGGGCACAAAGAAATCTCTCAAGCCCTTTCCCATCCCTGCGCCGGTTGGCGCATGCATC
>SXOY01000122.1 GCA_005776545.1 Planctomycetia bacterium
CAACGGCCTGGGTGTAGTTGGCTGGGGTGTTGGCGGCATCGAAGCCGAGGCAGTCATGCTCGGCCAGCCGATCTATATGTTGACTCCTGAAGTCATCGGCTTCAAACTCAAAGGCAAATTGCCCGAGGGCGCAACCGCGACGGACTTGGTCTTGACTGTCACCCAAATCCTCCGCAAGAAGGGCGTAGTAGATCAATTTGTTGAGTTCTTTGGCGATGGGATCGCAGCGCTCTCTGTACCAGATCGCGCCACCATTGCCAATATGGCGCCTTAATACGGCGCAACCATGGGCTTCTTCCCGATTGATCAGGTGGCGATTGACTACATGAAATTTACCGGCCGCGATGATGCCACTGTTGCATTGGTCGAGGCCTATGCGAAAGCCAGTGGATTCTTCTGGCAGCCCGGCGCAACGGAACCTGAATTCACCGATGTTGTTGAACTGGATATTTCAACCGTGCAACCTTCGCTCGCGGGACCAAAGCGGCCGCAGGATCGCGTTGATTTGAAGAACCTGAAATCTGAGTTTTTCCGAGGCCTGGCGGCTCCGCTGGGCAATTCCGGGTTTGGCATGCCTGCGGACAAGATCTTTGGATCGACAGGGATCGTCAAGCACGGCGGCGGAACTTCAAGTTCCATTACTCACGGCGCGGTCGTGATCGCCGCCATTACAAGCTGCACAAACACCAGCAACCCGGATGTTTTGATCGCGGCAGGACTCGTTGCACGCAAAGCCCGCGCACTTGGCTTGACACGCAAACCCTGGGTCAAGACCTCGCTTGCGCCGGGTTCTAAGGTCGTCACCGAATATCTGAACAAAGCAAACCTCACTGAAGACTTGAACTCAATTGGCTTTAACACAGTCGGATATGGATGCACAACGTGCATTGGCAACTCTGGTCCGCTTCCTGAAGAAGTTGATGCCGCGATCAAGGAAGGCGATTTGTGCGTAGCGTCCGTGCTTTCGGGCAATCGCAACTTTGAAGGGCGCGTACATCCGAACGTAAAGGCCAATTTCCTGGCCAGCCCCCCACTGTGTGTGGCATATGCAATCGCAGGCTCTGTTGCCATCGACCTAGCAACCGAGCCACTGGGAACATCCAAAGATGGCAAGCCAGTGTTCCTCAAAGACATCTGGCCGACCCATGCCGAAGTGCAGGCCATGAAGTCAATGTGTGTCAGCCCTGATCAATTCCGTTCGCAGTATGGGAATGTATTCAATGGCAACGCAACCTGGAATGCAGTGCCGGTGTCAAAATCTGCACTTTATGGATGGAATGCTCAATCAACTTATATTCAGAATCCACCCTATTTCGAGAATATGGCAGCCGAACCGACCCCTCCAGGGCAGATTCGTGGCGCCAAAGTGCTGGCCTTCCTGGGCGACTCAGTGACAACCGATCACATTTCGCCAGCGGGAGATATCGCCGAAGCATCACCCGCGGGTGATTACCTGAAGTCGCTGGGTCTGAAGAAATATGACTTCAATTCCTACGGCGCTCGCCGCGGCAATGACCGCGTGATGACGCGTGGAACATTCGCCAATACCCGTGTCAAGAATAAACTCGCAACAGATGCGGCAAGCGGAAAGATCAAAGAGGGCGGCTGGACCAAAGACATGTCCGCAAAAGGCGGCGGCAAACTCGATTTCATTTACAACGCCGCGATGAACTACAAATCTGAAAGTACACCATTGATCATCCTGGCGGGTAAGGACTACGGCATGGGTTCTTCACGAGACTGGGCCGCCAAAGGCACCTTGATGCTCGGCGCCCGAGCTGTTATTTCTGAGTCATTCGAACGTATCCACCGTTCAAATCTGGTCGGCATGGGCGTTCTTCCCCTCTGCTTTACAGAGGGAGAAACCGCCGCCAACCTCGGACTTTCGGGCGAAGAGAGCTTTGATATTCAGCTGCCTGTGAGCGCTGAAGGCCTGATTGAACCGCGTTGCCTGATCAAGGTTGTGGCGAAGAAAGCGGATGGAACCAGCAAGGAGTTCATGGTTCGCTGCCGCATCGACACGCCAGTTGAGGCCGAATACTACAAGAACGGCGGGGTGCTGCAAACGGTCTTAAGAAGACTGCTCAACGCGAGCCGCAAACCAGCGATGGCGTAAATAGACATGAACAAACATGAATCAGGCTCACGTGCCGAAAATTCGTAGAAGACGAAAGACGTGGCTTGCCATTGGTAAGTACACTCTTGCAATGGCGACCGCGATAGCAATCCTCATGCTTCTTTTGCGGCTATCGGGACTTCCGGAAGCGGTGGCTTTTTATCATCCAATGCCGCTTCGTGGCGAGAAACCCGCCGGTGCCGAGGATGTGTACTTCACAACCGAGGATGGGCTCCGACTGCATGGGTGGTTCATTCGGGCGACAACTCTCATCGCGGGCGAACGTGGCCCAGTAGTTCTTCACTCGCATGGCAACGCTGGCTCTGTCGCCGGACATTCCGGTGCGACGGAGTTCCTTCCTGCAAGCGGCATCAGTGTGTTGACGTTTGACTATCGCTCGTTCGGTCGGTCTCAGCAATCTTCGCGGCCGCTTGGTCGCGATGCCCTTGCAAGAGACACACACGCGGCGTATGAGTATTTGCTCACTCGCGCGGATGTTGACCCCGATCGAATTGGAACAATCGGAATCAGTCTCGGAGGCGCATTTGCGTCGTCGCTGACTGCGAACGTCCCGCAGATTCGGGCGTGCTGTCTGGTCTCAGCATTTTCAGGCTGGCAGGAGGTCGCGTTTGATCATGCCAAGACACTTGGTAGAAATCTGATCGGCGCGGGCCTGGATCCAATAGATTCTGTTCGGGCAATTGGGAAGCGGCCAGTGATGGTGGTTCATGGTGATCGCGATTCGGTTGTTCCCTACAGACATGGAAAGCAGTTGGTACAGGCCGCCCAGGAAGCTGGGAACGAAGCCGTGTTTGAACGGGTTCAGGGGGCCTCGCACAACAATGTGCTTTCAACCTCGCCTACTACAAAGCCCGCCATCGTCAAATTCTTCGTGGATGCACTTCGCAAGCGGGACAATAAATAGCCGATTTAGAGGCTCGAACGCTACGCCTTGCCAGGCCCCTAAGGGTTCTGTCCTGACGGCATTGTGCATATTCCTTACCTACGATCGGGAGCTGCTGCGTCAGGGTCCCGTATGGATCATTTTGACAAAGCTGCGTTCATGGTGCTGTGCGGCCTGCCAGCCTTGGGACGATCCATGGCAGAAATTGTGTTTTCAGACAGACCGCGATCGATTACAAGCTACCTGAATCCGGTGGCAATGGTGCGCAACCTGTATGCGCACAAAGACTTGGCATGGCAGTTTGCACGGCGCGACATTGAAGCGAAATACAAGTCGCAACGTCTAGGGATTGTGTGGTCGGTCCTTACCCCGCTTTTGCTTCTCAGTGTCTACACCTTTGTATTTGCCGTGATATTCCCGAACAAATGGAATCGCGCAGTAGAGACCGAGCGACTTGGTTCATTCGCACTTTCGATGTTTATTGGATTGCTGGTATTTGGACTTTTTCGCGACATGACCGCCCGGGCATCGACGGTCATCGTGAGTCACTCAAACTATGTGAAGAAGATGGTCTTCCCGCTTGAAGTCTTCGCGCTTTCGGAGATCATCATCGCGCTTGTAACGCTTGCGATTGGTGCAACGGTGTGGCTTGTAGGATGGGTTGCGATTGAGCAGCGGCCACCGGAACCGGCGATATTGCTGGCACCGTTGTTTCTAATACCTGTATGCCTGGCATCCCTGGGATTGTCCTGGATCCTCTCAGCACTGGGCGTTTTTCTGCGTGACATCGCCAACGTGGTTGAACTGTGCCTCGCAGTCATGTTCTTTATCTCGCCGATTTTCTTCTCAATGGAACATGTTCCTGAGCATCTGCGTGGAGTACTCGTTTTCAACCCCATTGCGCAGGTGATTGAAGGTATCAGATCGCTGGCAATGCAAGGGACGATTCCGGACCTTGCGTGGTACTTTGCCTCACTGTTGACCTCCGCGGCACTTGCAGTGATTGGCTACGCATTCTTTATGAAGAGCAAGAGGGCATTTGCCGATGTCATCTAGCACTACTGCATCCATGCCGAAAGTCGATGCAGGCGATCTGCAACCCGTGGGCCGTGCCGCGGATGTTGCTATTTCGGCGCGGAATCTGGGGAAAGTGTACCACATGTACTCCAACCCAGCGGACCGATTGAAACAGGCGTTGTTTCGCTGGAAGAAGAAGTATTTTAGAGAATTCTGGGC
>SXOY01000123.1 GCA_005776545.1 Planctomycetia bacterium
ATACACCAATTCCGGATCCACCTGCCGCTTGAGCGGTGTTTTCAAGATGCCATTGCTTTGTGTAATCAGGGTCGTTGGGAACTCGCGACACGCTGAAGGTCGCATTTGGTTCCAAGCTCATGACTCGCCCGAAGCCAAGCGTCGAATTCACTCGCGAGATTGCATTCTCAACCTGTGCGAGTGAAAGCCCTGTCGCTTCCAAGATGGCATACCGACCATTGCCGAACGTTCGCACGTTTGTCGCTGTGCCATTGGCAGCTTCTGCAAGTCGGCGTGTGACTAGATCTGCGGAATCGTTGCCGAGCGCTTCGCTGTAGGTCACTACGTACGAATTCGTGATGGCGCGGACGTGGTGTCCGTTCCATTCAACAACTACTTCGTTGGCGGGCAGCGCAAGTGGCCCCATCACCGATGAATCAACCGACAAAAGTTGTCGGCCTTCCAGTGTTTGGAACATGGTGTCCACGCAGCTACAGGCTCCGCCTGCGCGTGATGGTGTCGATTGAAATACACGGCGTCGATTTGATGCCATTCAAAACGCTCCAATAGCTGTCGAGACCGGTTTGCGCTGGTCAAACGCTGGTCCGGCGCTGCGGTACTGACCTATTCGATCAGGGCACGCTGCGCTTGTCTGTCCTACGAAACTTCGTAGGAATCAGGGGCGGGCTGTCTCCCCAGAGGGCAGGGACACGCCCTGCCAGGCCCGCACCAAGTGGTGCTCTCAGCGTATCAATATATCCGCAATCTTCAGTCTGTGGGTTGCAGTTGCAAAAGATTGTGTAGAGACTTGAAAATCATTCCCGGTGTTTTCACTGGTAATTAGGCAAATGTTAAGGTTTAGGGCTTTTGTCGGGTACTCAATACAACTCGAAGGAGTTCAGTTTGTTCGTCGGTCCCCGCAGTGTTGAGCGATGTAGTCAAAGCTGCCATGACTTCTTCAACGCTGAGCGGCGACACTTTTGAAAGCCATGCCTTGGTTTCAGTCATCGCCTGCGGCGGTTTTTCTGCAAATCCCGCCGCTATTGCTCTGGCACTCGGTATGACTTCAGCCGCCGTTTCCACCAACGTGTGAATGAGCGAAATCTCTCTTCCGCGGCGGCCGTCGATCAGTTGTGTATCGAAAGCAATTGGTCGAACCGCACCATTTCCAATCGTCTGGGCAAGTGTGGGAATCGATACCGCGGGTGAAAGTCCCAGCCGGTGAACTGGATATCCAAATTTTGCGCGTGAATCGGAAACCACATGGTCAGCGGCGGTGAGCAGTGCACATCCACCGGCAATCGCACCGCCTTGTGCCGCTATTACAACCGGACATCGAGTATTTTTCAGGAGCATGATGGCGGTGCTCAAACTCCGGAGCAAGTGCTTCAATACCGAGCCGTCCGGACTCTGCTGGCACAGTGGAAGATCAAAGCCAGCACAGAAAACCGGACCGTTTCCCACCAGCAGCAACGCACGTGCATCCGCTGGGCATTCCGCGATTGCCTTGACCAGTGCATCTGACATGGTGGGGGTCAAGGCATTTCGCTGATCGGCGCGATCAAGCGTGATCTCGTACACCAACTTATGTAGCGAGGCGTGAATCATGGGGTTTGGCTCTTGCCAAGCGATTGTGCAAATTTGGTGGCAACCGAAAGCTCCACGGAATCAACTCGCGTTGTTCCACCTGCATCGTTAAGGGCTGAAATGAGAGTTGCCGTATCGATATTCCCCGGAGCACGCGTATTCGAGGTGCTGGCATATGGGCACCCACCTAGTCCTGCGGCGGCGGAATCAAACGATCGAACACCCAAACCAAAAGCTGTGCGTGCACATTCCGCCGCACGTCCAAAAGTGTCATGCAGGTGGAGTGTAAAACGCAACGGATCTCGCAGGTGTGCCTCGCCAAACTCCCTGATATGTTCACGAAGCAGTCGAGTGAGCAGGGGCGAATCAGCTGCCCCGATCGTGTCCCCATAGTCAAGCTCATCAACTCCCAGGTTGATAAGCCGCTTTGCTACAGACACAACTTTGGCAGGAGAAACAGGGCCTTCAAATGGACATGCGATGACGCATGAAACATATCCACGGATCAAGAACCCTTCCGCTTTTGCCCGCGGAATAAGTACTGCAAACCGTTCAAGCACCTGATCGATTGTGCCGTTGGTGTTCTTGTGTGAAAATGACTCGCTTGCCGCGGCAAACACTGAGACTTTGTTGATGATTCGCGAACCCGCAGCGGAATTCACATCAATCGCCTGCGACAAGCCGTTGTCGTTTGGCACGAGTGCTGAGAAAACCACATCATCGGTTTTCACTTTCTTCACCATCTGAAAAAGTTCTGCGGCATCGCCCAGCTGCGGAATCCACTTTGCGCTCACGAAACTGGAAACTTCGACTTCATCAACACGCGCTTCTACCAATCTCGCAACAAGTTCAGCCTTGTCTTGCGTAGGAATGTGCCTGGCCTCATTTTGCAGGCCATCGCGGGGAGAGACATCTGTAATACGCACCAATTGCGACATACCACAGAGTAGAGGCTCAGGAACGAAGAAGTTCTGGGACCACCCATCTATTGAAGGCCATTGTGTGTGGCCAATGTGTCCGGAAACGCCCAGTTTGAATTCGGCGTGTAACGCCTGTGCCCGCATGGCCGGGTTCAAACGGTCTGGATGACACATTGCATCGCTGTACCTGAGCCATTGCGGTTGCAGGTTGCGTGAGTGTTCTGCACATTCAACTCAGCATCACTTCTTTCTTGTTCGTTCACATGAGTGAATGGGAGAAAGCCCGCCGGAGGTGGAGGTGTGGTGTGGTTTTGAAGTAGCACATTCTAAACAGGAGCAGAAAAATGAACACACGCACTATGAAGACCGTTGCAGTTGCCTTTGCCGCTTTGTCCGCCGTTTCAGTTGCAGGCGCCGATGTGATCCGCACCCCAGGGGCACTTTCGCTGGACGCTTCGCTGCAGACGTTTGAGACAATGAGCATGGGTGTTGTTGGAAACTCGTTCGTCTCTGGCAATCTCACGTTCTCCTCGGCAACGGGCTTGGCGATCACCTCGATCGCTGGCTATCCCGCCAACGGCACCGCAGTGACTGGTTTGGTCTTGCAGCCGGTTCGCACCGTCAATGTTGGCCCGGGCGCTTCATACAGCCCGCTCACCATTGAGTTCGCCGCTCCGGTCAAGGAAGTCCTCCTCGGTTGGTTTGACCCCAACTTTGAAGGCAACGTCCTGCAGTGCTTTGACTCCAGCGGCAATTTGCTGGAAGAAGCTCCGGTCGATCTCGGCCCAGTCGGTGGCCTTGCGGCGGCGTACATCGGTTTCGTCCACCAGACTGCTGACATCAAGTCAGTCCGCATGGTGAACCCAAGTGGAAACGACGTCTACGCAGTGGACAACATTCAGACTGTTGTTCCCGCTCCCGGTGCAGGTCTGGCAATGGCGGTGGCTGGTTGCGTCGCGATTCGTCGCCGCCGCACCAAGTAAACAAACTCTCTCCCCCTTTCATCACCTGAAGGCGTCATGCTCACCACATGTCGCCTTCATGTGTTTTTGGCGAGACTATCTTTGGGTGTGAAAAAGGCAGACAAAGAAAACTTGAACTCCCCCGATCGCCAACTCACGTGGACAATCTTGCTCGCAAAGTGGACGCAGTTTGCCAAGTCCTCGCTAAAACTCCCTAAGACCGCTGAGGGCGATCGCTGGCGAACGGCCGTTGCTCCCATTATTTCGCTCCAAGCAGTCACCAGTGCTATGGCCGAACTCGATGAACTCGAGTTTGATGAGCGAGCACTCGCGTTCGATAAGTCCGAGATCATCGTGCGCAGTCGTGCTGAAGAACTTAAGACTCTCTGGGCAGGCGAAGAACTCCCCGAAGCGATTGTCGAAATAATTGACGACACAAAACTTGCTATCGAATGCGCCCGCGAAGGCGGCCTGGAATGGCGACTTCTTCAGGATCGCATCCTCGTTATTCATCCCGGTGAACTCGTCGCACTCTTGCGCTCGCGCGGTTTCAAGGGCGATCTGTTCCTTCCTACGCCCGGAATTCCCATGTTCAGCGGCAGCCCAATCGCCTTCATGCGCGGCCGCCTCGGAGAGCCAGTTGAAGAAAATCATGTCATGCTCGTTGATGAATATCTCAACGCCGAAACCGACATCCAGTGGCAGCCGGGCTTACGTCAGGTCTTCCGCCAATTCGATTTCCTTAAAGGTGGAGCGGCTCGCGACTTGGTTCAGAATTCTTCCACCGGCGTACTCCCGGGCCAACTGCTGATGGTCCAGGCTCTGGATGATGGCGAGCCAACGCCCGTAAACATGCCGCCGAAAAAGAGCAAAGTCGACCCGGTGCCCGTGGTCTTCGAAGTAGACGAAGATGAGGTCGAAGAATCAGACTGACGGTGCGGTCCCCTTGAGCCAGCGCTCAAGGTAATGAATGTCAACTCCGCCGCGGATGAAGTCGGAATTCTCCATGATCTTGAGCTGGAGCGGAATCGTCGTCTTGATCGGCTCGATCTTGAACTCGCGCAGCGCACGGGCAGTTCGAATAATCGCCTGCCGCCGGTCATCTGCAGTCACGATCAGTTTGCCAACCATCGAATCGTAATTCGGCGGCACGGTATACCCGGGCACAACGTGCGTATCCAGGCGAACGCCCGGACCACCAGGACATTCCCATGTCGTGATCTTTCCTGCGCTTGGCCGGAAGTTGTGATCAGGATCTTCCGCATTTATGCGGCACTCAATCGCATGGCCGCGAATTTCGATGTCTTTTTGCCGAAATGGTAATGGCATTCCCGCCGCAACCATGATCGAAGTCTTTACGATATCGACCCCAGTGATCTGCTCCGTAACCGGGTGTTCAACCTGCACACGCGTGTTCACTTCAAGCATGTAGAAATTCTGTTGCTCATCCATCAAGAACTCGACGGTTGCCGCACCGTGATACTTCGCGGCTTTCACGAGTCGGGCTGCAGCTTCGCAGACGGCATCGCGTTTCTTGCGATCGAGTCCTGGTGCAGGAGCTTCTTCGACGACTTTCTGATGTCGCCGCTGCAAAGAGCAATCTCGCTCGTACAGATGTACAGCGTTGCCATGCTTGTCGCCAACAACCTGAACCTCGATATGCCGCGCGTGTTCGAGGAATTTCTCCACATAGACCGCGCCGTTGCCAAAACTTGCGAGGGCTTCCTGAGCCGCCTGCTTTATGCTCAATCGCAGTGTCGCTTCGTTGCGGCAGACTCGCATGCCGCGGCCTCCACCGCCAGCTGAAGCCTTGATAATGACTGGGTAGCCGATCTTGTTGGCAACTTTGACTGCTTCTTCTTCCTCTTCAATCGCGCCATCTGAGCCGGGGAAGACCGGAACTTTGTTCTCGCGTGCGGTCCGCTTGCATTCAACCTTGTCCCCAAGCTTTTTCATCGCTTCAGGGCTCGGCCCGATGAACTCAATCTTGCAATCGCGGCAAATCGCCGAGAAATCTGCACGTTCTGACAAGAACCCATAGCCGGGGTGAATCGCATCAACATCTGCAATTTCCGCGGCGGAAATAATCCGGCTGATATTGATATACGAGTCCTTCGATGGCCCAGGACCAATACAAATTTTGCGATCGGCCATGCGGAGATACGGTGCATCTTTGTCCGCGGTGGAATACACGCAGACAGTCTCGATGCCAAGCTCTTTGCACGCACGCATGATGCGAAGGGCGATTTCACCACGGTTTGCAATCAGAACTCGTTTGAACATGGGTGAAGTTTTATCCTGTAAAGTGCAACTCGCTCGAAGCGCGAGCGGAAGGAGAAGTTATTGACGTAACCAAAGAACAAAGAGAAGCCCAGCCGTGAGCATGAGGAGAATTCCCAGAGCCGAAAAGAGTTGCAAAAGCACATCGATCCAGACTGCTTGAAATTCTCCCGGATTGGCCTGCGATTTCACGCCAGCCCAGTGGCGAACGCGAAGCCGCCTCACGATCAAAAACATCGCGGCGCCTGCAACCAACACCGGAAGTGCGATCACCCACAGTGCGACATTGGCAGTCTGCATCTGCTCGGTGACTGGCCCAACAGGTGTTTGCAGTGAAAGCGCCATGAGAATTTATGCCGGCTTGACAAGGAACATCTTTTGGCCAAACTCCACTGCTTGACCATTCTTGACGAGAATCCGGGCGATCGTTCCCGACTTCTCAGCCTTGATTTCATTGAACACTTTCATCGCTTCAATCAGGCAGACCACCGAGTCGTTATTAATTTTGGAGCCTTCAGAGAGGAAGGGCTTGGCGTCCGGACTCGGCGATGCGTAATACGTCCCGACCATAGGTGATTCAATCGCGATCAACCCTGCATCGGGATCAGCCGCGACGGCACCTGTGGCAGCAGGTGCAGCGGCAGGAGCTGCCGCCGGTGCGCCAGCCTGTGGTGCCTGCGCATAGGCCATGGGCATTCCAGCGGGTGGTCCAATAGTGGGGCCGCCGCCGTTATATATGACGGGCTGATGATTGATCACCGAGTTAAGCCCGCCGCGTTTGAGCTGAACGGTTTCTTTCTCATCCTGAATATTCAGTTCGGTGAGGTCGTTGTCCTTCATGAGTTGGACAAGGTCTTTGAGGTTCTTTATGTCAATCATGCGATTTTCCCAGAGAAAGTGAGGTGAACAAATGCAGGTGTCAAAGCAAGGTCAAGATCAAAGCGTTGCCCAGTCCAAATCCATGGGCAACGAGCACAAACACTCGCTGCCTTTTTCTGTGATGGCAAAGTCGTTTTCAAGTCGAACGCCGCCAACACCCGGGAGGTAAATTCCCGGCTCGATAGTAACGACGTGGCCAGCGGTAAGCACCGTGTCGCCAGCCATGTACGAAACGCGTGGTTCTTCGTGGATATTCAATCCAATGCCATGCCCCAATCCATGGCCGAAATAATCTCCGAAACCAGCGGCCTTGATGTGGTTGCGAGCAATGGCATCAATTTCAAATGTCCGCTTACCCGGCGCTAGTGCGGCGGCAGCCATGTCATGCGCCTCGCGCACAACCTTGTACACTTCCTTCATCTTCTTCGGCCACTTGCCCAGAGCAAACGTCCGCGTCATATCACTGTGATATCCCTCAACCACCGCGCCCCAATCGATCAACAACAAATCGTTCTTCACCAGCTTGGTGTGATTCGGCGTGTAGTGGGGGCGTGAAGAATTCGCCGCCGCGGCAACAATCGAGTGAAAGGAGGCTTCGCGGCTGCCGCGGGTTTGCATTTCTGCTTCCAGCCTTGCCGCAATCTCTTGCTCGGTTCGACCCGCTTTGGCTTTCTTCAAAATCGCCAGCAGGGATTTTTCCTGAATCTTGACAGCTGCCTTGATGTGCCCGATTTCCAGTGCGTCTTTCACCACGCGAAGCTTGGTGAGGAGATTGGGTGCAGGTACTAGCTTGATCGAAACTCTGGCCTTCTTGAACGCGGCAGAATACGAGTTTGCATCCGCAACGGTCATCACCTCAGCCTGAAATCCCAGCCGTCCGTTCAGGCTTGCCGCTAGATCTATCACCGCCGCCGACATGGCAGCTTTACGAATCACGATCTTGCATTGAGCTGCATGTGGGGCAACTTCTTCCTGGTACCGCGAATCGCTGATGAGAATCGGCTTGCTAGCAGACTTTGAGACAACCAGGTAACTGTCCCCACCAAGAAAACCCGTCAGGTATGCAACATCGAGCGGGTTGGTAATGAGCAGATGATCAAGTTCCGCAAGAGTGAGCAATGACCGCAACCGCGTAACTCGCGATGCGTGTACATTGGCAGGCGGTTTGAGATTGGTAGACGCTTTGGGCATGGGAGCCATAATACTCGCTTTAGGAAGCGGTCGTCTTTTGCCTGAGTAAGATGTGAGAGGTAAATGTTTGGTGTTAGATAAGTTGGAAGAGCATTTAGCACCCCAAACTGAACGCGTCAACAAAATCAAGGTAATCGAAGAAATCAATTATGCCATCTTCGTTGAAGTCCGCGCCGGGGAGATTGGAACTGAACGCATCCACAAAATCAAGGTAGTCAAAAAAATCTACAACTCCATCGACATTGAAATCAGCATTGCAGTTTGGTGGCGGTGGACAGGTTGGGGTGACATATACGAGACCAATCAAGTTCCCGACCCCCGTGGAACCGACTGCTGTCGCGGCTCCTGTACTGAGATTCACTGTGTAGAGAATGTCGCCATCATTGTCGACCATGTACATTGTGTGGTTGTCAATGTTGTACGTCATTCCCCCGCAGCCAATGGGTCCATTGAGCGGTCCTACCAGCGTCGCGTTGCCATTGCCCAAATTGACTCGATACAGGCTATCCGTTCCGGTGTTGATCATGTACATGATGCCATTGTCTGAGTCAAAACCCAGAGCGTTAAACGTCGTGGCACCAATAGCGATCCCCGTAAGTCCGATCAGAGTCGCTGCACCATTTGTTCGACTAATTGAATATAGCCCATGGTTGTGAATTGAGACTCCATATAGAAGCCCCGTGCGAGGATCGATCTCGATCGCATGCATAATGATGGCGGTGTCGCCGTACGGTCCGACAATTGTTGTTTGCCGCGTACTGACATTGAGCGTGTGGAGATTCCGCGGCTGTCCTGCGAGTCCTCCGGTTGACGACAGATACGTTGTCTGGGTTGCACAATCGAATGTAAGCGACCCTGTAATATTGTTCCCGGCGCTGATATTGCCAAGGAGCGTCTTGGCACCCGTCCCAATGTTAACATTGTAGAATTGGCGGCCACTCTCACAGGCGTACATCGTGCCCTGACCGGCGGCCTGGGTTGAGGTAAACAGCACCGATCCAAACAGTAGCGATTTGGTCAGAATTTGCATTGCGTCTTCTCCTCAAAGTACGTTTTGAATGTAGAGAGTGACTTACATTTTAGAGTACTGGACAATTACTTCCTTGTCAATCAAA
Source organism: Planctomycetia bacterium (assembly GCA_005776545.1). Next base: position 8,914 of record SXOY01000123.1, read on the forward strand.
TTACCTGGGATTTGAACGTCTCTCCGAGTTGTTTGCTTATCTTGCCAACTACGATCTCCTTGTAGTGTGAGAGGTAATGTGACAGGAAACAATCTCAACTCAATCCCGATAGCGATACTAATTGGTGCAATCGCGCCGGTTGCTCAAGCGGAAGTGAAAGAAGTCACCTTCGCCCACCAGCACGGTCTCACCTACCTCTCTTTCATGGTGATGAACGAACAAGACCTCGTCGAAAAAAATTGCAAAGAGGCAGGACTCGATGTCGCCGCCAGATACATCGCCATGGGCGGTGCCGCTCCAATAAATGATGCGATAGTCTCCGAACGTGCTCAAGTCGGCGCAGTCGGCCCGCCATCACTTGTCCAGCTCTGGTCCAAAACCAAAGGCTCGCTCGGGGTCAAGACCATCGGTTCCATGAGCAGCATGCCAATGTTCCTCAATACCAATCGCGTAGATCTCAAATCGATTTCAGAATTCAAAGAAACAGACAAGATCGCACTTCCATCAGTAAAAGTCTCGGTTCAAGCGGTCACACTGCAAATGGCAGTTGCGCAGCTCTACGGAAAAGACCAATACGCAAAGCTCGACAAGTCCACAATTTCAATGCCGCATCCAGATGCACTCATCGCGCTCACTTCCGGTGGCGCATCTGGAATTACAGCACATTGGACCGGTCCCCCATTCCAATATCAGGAACTCAAGAAACCCGGCATTTCCAAGGTGATTTCCAGCTACGATGTTCTCGGCGGCAAAAGCACATTTGTTCTTGCAGTTGCAACCGAGAAATTCCGCCGCGATAATCCCAAGACTTTTAACGCAGTAGTGAAAGCTCTCAGCACCGCCCAGGAATGGATCGGCACCCACAAAGAAGAAGCCGCCGACCTCTATCTGAAGTACACCAAGTCCAAAGAGAAACGCGAAGACATCCTCGCCATGCTCAACGATCCCGAAATCGAATTCACAATCGTTCCGGCCAACATCCACAAGTACGCAACGTTCATGCACGAGGTTGATCCCAAAAACATCAAAAACGCTCCCACTGACTGGAAAGAACTCTGCTTCGATTTCCTCCACGACAAAAATGGAAGCTGACTTGCACGCATGACAACGCTGATCTCACAATCTCAATCCCCTTCAGATCCGCTTCTCAGCGTCCGCGGCGTCACGCTGCAATACATCACTACCCGCGCCAAAGTCACCGCAACATACCGCGTAGATTTCGATGTTCACGCTGGCGACCGATTCATCCTGCTCGGCCCCTCAGGCTGCGGCAAGAGCAC
>SXOY01000124.1 GCA_005776545.1 Planctomycetia bacterium
AGCGGCTGAATGCGTCAGACTTGAAATCTGATTGTGGCAATAGCCACACGGGGGTTCGAATCCCTCCTTCTCCGTTGCAAAAAATCTGGTTGCGCAAGCCAGATTTTTTTGCGCGCACATTTTCTACTGACACGACCCACCAGGAGGGATTCGGACCCCCGGTCCCTCGGGCGGTTCGACGCCTGCGGTGGGCGAAGTCCATCCCTCTTTGGCAAGAGTTCTGCATGCAGCAACTCAGTAGAGGTTTGATCTCTGCAACACGGCATTGTTGAAATACACTTCAGCTACTCTCTACCGCTGGAGCCAATCTGTGTCAACCGATCTTCAGTCATTCATTCGCGCGATTCGATCTGGGGACCTTGCCGTAGTTCGTGAGATGGCCACTGCTGATCCATCTCTTCTTCGTGCGACCGATCCACAGTGCTTCGGTACTACAACGTTCATGTGCGCGGCTCAAACTGCGAATCAGGCCATGATCGACCTGCTGCTTGATCTGGGTGCGGATATCAATCAGCGCAGCGACTGGTGGGCTGGCAGCTTTGGGGTGCTCGATAGCGCTGATGATGGCCTTTCTGAATACCTCATTTCCAGGGGTGCAGTTCTAACTCCACATTCTGCCGCCAGACTTGGGAAAATCACTGAATTGAGGTCGATGCTCGATGCTGACCGCACAGTTGGTCACTCGCGTGGTGGGGATGGTCAGACGCCGCTTCATTTTGCTCGTACCATCCAGATCGCCGACTTGCTGCTCGAACACGGAGCTGTCATTGACGCTCTCGATATTGATCATGGCAGTACACCTGCGCAATGGCTTAGTGAGGCTCGACCAGAGGTTGCAGCGCATTTGGTTTTGCGAGGGGCGGTTGCCGATCCATTCCTTGCCGCCAGAATTGGCGATATTTCGCTTCTTGAAAAACTGCTGAGCAGGGAGCCTGATGGATTGAATGTCCGCGTTTCGCGATCGCGCTTCTCGGTTCCACCACCTGCGGCGGGACATATTTATCTCTATTCGATGGGTGAGGGTTGTACGCTGGTGCACGCCGCGGCCGGGTCGAGTCAGATGAAAGTCATTCATTGGCTTGCGACTCACGGCGCAGATATCAACGCGGGTGGTGGTTATGACAACGGAACTGCACTGCATGCATCGGCATGGGGAGACCGTGCGGAGTCGGTCAAGGCGCTCCTCGATGTTGGTGCAGATATCAACGCGGTATCGGGGCATTTGCATCGCAACGAGCCGATTGGTTGGGCGATTGTCAGCGGCGCGGTCTCTGCGTTTCAAGTCTTGCTTGAGCGCGGCGCTGCCATCAGGCCGCATCATTTTGAAGACGCGAAGATGGGTGTAGAGGGGGCGTTTCGAGAGGTCAATCCCAGGCGGCCAATGGTCGCATGGAAGCAGATTTTGGACGTACTCTCAAGAAAATGAGAACTGCGTGCAAGGCTCAGTGTTCCCAGCCCAAGTTGCTGCACGCAATCCGTTTCCCGCATTCTTCGACCCACACGCCCATTTTTTCTCGCTTTACTACTCGCCCAACGCGATTCACTATCGTTCCGTGCACATTCTGTGGCACGCGTACTCCTTCTGCCGCAGCGAAAAATAGCTCGTAATCCTCGCCGCCGCTCATCGCATCGCGCCAGTCGTTGACTCGTTTTGCGCGCGGGATTAACTTTGCATCCAGTGCAATCGACACATTGCTCATCGCAGCGAGGCGACCTGCATCTACGCCAAGGCCATCAGAGATATCCATCATTGCGTGCAGGTGCTTCCCAAGCCGATCGCACAACTCTCTTGCCTCGCTCAACCGCGGCACAAAAGCAAGGTGTTTTCCACGCCCAGTCTGGCGATCGAAACTCCCTCCGAGTGTGCCTGTGACATACACAGAATCGCCAACTTTGGCACCGCTTCGCAGCACCGGCCCGCGCTTGGTATGCGGCCGCCCGACAACGGTAATGGAGAGCGAAAGCGGGCCATCGGTTTTGCTGATGTCGCCGCCGACAACGGGGCAGTTGAAGTTCACGCCTGCACGATGGACCCAGTCGAACAAAGTGTTGGTTTTGTTGAAGTCACTCGGAATGGCCGCTGAGGCAAGAGCGCATAGTGGTGTGCCACCTGCGGCGGCGATATCAGAAATCGCGCGGGCAATTGCCTTGCGAGCAATCAATTTGATCGGTGTCGCGGGGAACGGCACGAAGTGTCGGCCTGAAATCACCTGATCGACTTTGAGCAGCAGAGTTTCTTTGCCGCATTTCACGACTGCGCAGTCGTGTCCGGGGCCGGCAACAATGTGTGGAAACAATTTCGAAAGTCCGCTGGTGCGTTTGAAAATGTGCTTGAGCAGCTCGGACTCGTTGATGGAATTAGATTGGTTGCTCATGTTCACACGGGCTTGCGGAAAAGATACAACCCAAATCCAAGTGTGTCGCGTCCCCATGTCAGGAATGTTGTCCGCCAACTACGCGATTTCTCGATCATCGCGGCGTGGTCTGGATCATCGGGGTGTGTCGCCGCGAAATCTTCGATATTGCGTGCATATCCCCATTCATACTGATCCCAGTCGGCATCGCTGGAGACCCACGCTGCGCGAGCGATAAGTCCGCGGCCGGTCCCCAGCGTGACGTTGTCTCGGTGCGTGCCCAGGTCGTTTTCGGTGCCGCCTAGAACTTCGAGATAGGCCGCATCGGGCGACTTCTTCCAGAAACCTTCGCCCAGTACAATGTGTCCGCCCGGTTTGCAGACGTTGATCATGACATCGAGCGCGGTGGCCGCATCGCCGATCGCGTGCGAGGCACCGATACAACTTACAACATCAAACGATTCGGGCTTTTGTGCGGCAACAAAGCTGGCGGCATCGGCACAGTGCAGCCAGATGCGATCACTGACGCTTCGCTCTTTGAGCCGCACCATCGCGGCATCGTGCCCGAGCGGCGCGATATCAACCCCGATCCCAGAAACCTGCTTTTGTTCGGCGAGGCGAATGAGCCACTCGGCCTTGC
>SXOY01000125.1 GCA_005776545.1 Planctomycetia bacterium
GTCAACTGTGCAGGGAATGCCCGATAGGATCACGACGTTGCCTTTGCCGTTGAGTCGCTTAGCGATGAACTCTGCACTCTTGCGGCCAAAGGCCTTGTTGTCACCTTCGAGGAAGATGTCGGCGATACCTGGCTCGGTGAAGCCACGATCGACGTTGACGATGAAGACGCCGGCGTCGTGCGCTTTCTTGGCGACTGCGGTGACTGGCGCGGATTCTGTTGCGAGAATGACAAGGCCATCGATTCCTTTGACGAGCATGTCTTCGACATCGGCGATCTGTTTTTCAGGCTTGTCGGCGGTTGTCAAAGTCCATTCGATTTCGGGATACAGGTCCATGGCGCGTTTGGCCCACCAGCCGATGCCCGCGGTCCAACCGTGGTCAGCGGCTGGAATTGAGATTCCGATGCGGACCTTTTTGGTCGCAGGTTGAACACGAACTTCAGTAGTAGTTGTTGATGCGAGCGTTGGTGCTATAGCTGGAGCGCCTGCACCGGCAACGAATCCAGCTGAACAAATGAGTACGGCGATGAGCTTTTTCATTGTGTATTCCCTTCACTGACTATCCGATTCGTCCCCGTTGAACGAGGACTGCGGCGATGACAATAACGCCTTTGACCAGCCCCTGCAAGTGGGCGATGTTTACATTTGCCAGACCAATATGATGCAGGCCGAGTTTGGCGATGGCATCCGGTGAACCGATCATGTTGAGCATGTTGTTCACGACACCCAGGATGAGCACGCCGATCACGGTCCCGAGCATTCGCCCGCGGCCCCCGGCCATGCTCGCGCCCCCCACTACTACTGCTGCGATTGCGTCGAGTTCATAGAGGACGCCGGTGCCGCTGCTGCTGACTGAGTCGAGGCGCGAGGCGTTGAAGAGGGCGGCTATGCCGCAGAACAGGCCGCAAAGTGAGTAAGTGATGATTTTGAGCCGATCGACCTTGAGACCGGAGTAAAGCGCGGCGGTGGAATTGCCGCCGATGGCGTAGACGGAAACGCCGTAGGTGGTTCGGCGCAGGATCAAAGCGCCGATGATCGCGAGTATGAAAAAGGCCAGTACGGGGTTAGCGATTCGAATGACGCCGATGTGATCGGTCAGGACCTGCGGAAGTGGCAAATTGAACCCACTTGAACCAATTGCCCCGAAACTGGGAACCGCAGAACGGATTTCGCCAGCGCCGGACATGGTGAGGGTGGCGCTGCGCCAGATTGCCATGCCGCCAAGTGTGGCGATGAATGGGGTGATGCGGCCTTTGGTGATGGCGATGCCATGGAGCCAGCCGCAGAGTGTGCCGATTCCGAGCGCCATGAAGATCGCCAATGTGATCGCTACTTGCGTGCCTTGGGGGGCAACTTGATTCATTGCCATAATGGCCAAGCCGCCGGAAAAGGCGACAACGGAACCAACTGCAAGATCGATGCCGCCGAGGATGATGACGAAGGTCATGCCTAGTGCGACGATTCCGATGAAGGAATTTTGACGCAGGATGTTGAAGAAGTTGGCGATGGAGAGAAACTTGCGGGAGTCGGGATCATTGACAATGTTGTCGAGAATGCCGCCGACGATGACGAGAATGACAAGAGCGAGAAAGGGGCCAAGTTTGGCGAGTAAGGCACCCAGCCGCGATTGCGGCGAGACGGGAAGGGGTTTTTGAGATTCGGGGGTCATTTAGGCTGCGGAGTTTAGGAGTGTCGGCTTGACAGCAACAGGTCGAAGGACTGTGCCACACTCACCTTCTGCCTGTACCATCCCGCATGACAATTCTGTTTCACTACATCCGCATGTTTGTTCTTGCCTGCTTGATGTCTGGGTGCGCTGGTGTCTCGGCTCAGCCTTACTACCCACCGCCCAACAGTTGGGAACATCGCAAGCCTTCCGAACTCGGCATGGATGATGCAAAAATAGCCGAGGCTGTTACCTGGGCACTCACCCAGGAAACAGACATGCCCCGGGATTTTTCCACTCAAGAGAAGATCTTCGGCAAACTTCTTGGACCGATTCCCTCGACACGGGCACCCGTCAACGGGATCATCCTCTGCAAGGGTTACATCATCGCCGAGTTTGGTGAGAAAGGTGCAACCTCCGCTGCCGATCCTACTTATAGCGTGGCTAAAAGCTACCTCTCAACGCTTACGGGCCTGACCATCGACCGCGGACTCATCAAGGAAGTACACGATCCCGTTGCCAAATACATCCACGATGGCGGCTACGACTCCGCTCACAACGCCAAGATCACATGGCATCATCATGTCACACAATCGAGCGAGTGGCAGGGCGAGCTTTTTGGAAAGACATCTACGTTTATTGGCAAGGAAGCGTTTGGTTCAAGCGAAATGAAAGCTCGCGAAATCAGAGAGCCTGGCAGTCACTACGAATACAACGATGTTCGCATCAACCGTCTCGCCCTTTCTTTGCTACGCCTTTGGAAGCGTCCGCTCTCCGATGTGCTAAAGACCGAAATTATGGATCCGATCGGGGCATCCACCACGTGGTCTTACCGCGCCTACGACAATGCAATTGTCGATGTCGATGGAACACCTATGCCCTCAATCAGCGGCGGCACACGCTGGGGCGGCGGCCTCTGGATGAACTCGTTTGATCACGCTCGATTTGGCCTGCTTATCTCGCGCGATGGAAAATGGAACGACAAACAGGTTATCTCAAGCGACTGGATCACACAGGCAACAAAGCAACAGGGAGTCAACACTTCATATGGGTATCTCTGGTGGCTGAACAACGAAGGTCGCTGGCCCGCCGCACCAAAATCGAGTTTCTGCGCACTTGGCGCAGGCAGCAACACGATCTGGATAGATAACGATCACGACCTTGTTGTGGTCTGGCGCTGGCACAAGGGTGGCGATGCGCAAAATGAGTTCTATAAGAAGATACTCGCCGCCATAAATCCCGTCACGAAGCCGATTGCCAACCCTCCAAACAGCAAGCCCTGAGTTTTTCCCCGTCTCAGCACTCAGTACTCAGCACTCAGCACTTTTTTTCTGCTACTCTGTTGCAATGGCTTCACCACTCCCGCTCTCCATCGTCTCGCTCCTGACCTTCAGCGCTGTCGCCGCTCCCTCCTGGGATGCTCGAATCGATGCGCTGCTTGCCGCACACCCAGGTGTGAAATCTCAGGTGCTCACCAAGTCTACCGGTGGCTCGCCGATCCGACTGCTGACACTCGCTGGTCAGAATGCTGCCGAACCTCGCGCGATCCTCATCGTCACGGGTTCAGACAGCCGCCATCGCGTGGGTGTCGAAGCAGCGATTGGCCTTGCTGAAAAACTCGCCGCGACGCCGCCCGACTGGCTCAACAACGCAACTCTCTACATCGTCCCCTGTCTTAACCCTGATGCATTCACATATCCCGCGCCACTCATCGATGCCGGTCGCCTTCGCATGCCAGGCGACACCGACCGCGATGGCCGCACCGATGAAGACGGCGGTGAGGATCTCAATGGCGATGGTGTGATCTCGCTGATGCGAATCAAGAATCCCGCTCCATCAACGCGACTGGCCGCGATTCTCTGCGATGACCCCGAAAATCCGGGCGTGATGAAAACTCCCGATGCCGCCAAGGGCGAACGACCAATCTACGCAGTCATCTCCGAAGGCATCGACAACGATGGCGATGGCTTGTTCAACGAAGATGGAGTCGGCGGCAGTTCCGGCGGCGGACTCGACCTCGATATGCAATGGCCAAGCTTCTGGCCCGAGTTCAAAGATGGTGCGGGCCGTCGGCCATTGCAGACTGTCGAAACTCTATCGCTCGCGCGCTGGTGCTTCGACCATCCCGAGATCGCAACCGTCATTGTCTACGGCCGCCACGACACGATCGTTTCAATTCCTGAAGCCGGAAGAATGGACCCATCAAATCAGGTTCCAATCGGAATCGAAAATGATGACAAACCCATCTATGAGCTTCTCTCCGGTCGCTTCAAAGAAATCACCGGGATCAACGAAGCGCCAAAGGTCGACACCGGCGGCACGCTGCTCTCATGGGCCTACACCAATCTGGGCGTCGCCTCGATCGGCACACCAGTTTGGGTTCGCCCTGATCTTGTAAAAGCTGAGAAGCGAACTTCAACGATTCCACCGGCAGAAAAGCCAGCAGATGCCAAGTCCGATGCTCCCCCGGCACCGGCGCCAGCACCCGCGCCAACTCCAGCCCCAGCGCCAGATGCACAACCAACTCCGCCAGCAGCGGGCGGTCCTCCAGGTGGTGGCGGCGGTTTCCGTGGCGGTGGTCGAGGCGGTCGCGGCGGCGCACGTGCGGCCGCAGCCCCTGTTGAACAGAAAGCAACCGCAAGCCCCGATGATGCCAAGTGGATGAAGTACTTCGCCGAACGCGTCGCCGCAGGTGGCGAGCCTGGTTTCCTTGAGTGGAAACCTCTTGATCATCCACAATTTGGTCCGGTCGAAATCGGCGGCTTTATCGCCGGCGCACGTTTGAATCCGCCCGCCGATGAGCTTCCCAAGCTCGTCGATCAACAGGCCGAGTTCATCGCCGATCTGGTTTCCAAACTTCCCGTCATTGAACACAAGGTCTGGGCCACACGATTGGCCTCTGGATTCTGGCGCATCGAACTTCGCCTCACCAACACCGGCCGCATGCCGACGCATCTGGCGATGGCCGCGAAGGCACGGCAGAATCTCCCGACTATCGCCAAGCTCGAAGTTGATGTCACGACAATTCAAGCTGGTCGCAAGATTCAGAAAACAGAAGCAATCGCCCCAAACGGCGGCACGTTCGATGCTGTCTGGACCGTCAAGGCCAACGACGGCGAGACTCTGAAAATCAAACTCACAGATCCACAGATCAAGACACGCGAAATTTCCGTGCCGCTCACGCAGGAGACAAAATAATGAAAACCAACCTCGCAATAATTCTCTGTGCGGCCGTTGCAACTTTTGGGCCGATCGCGAGTGCCCAGCAAGACATCCCTTCCAAAGTCGACCTTTCCTTCAATCGATATCACACCGCCGATGAAATCAACAAGGCGCTGCAAGACCTCGCTAATGCTTACCCCGACATCTGTACAGTGACCAGCATCGGTAAGAGCCTCAAAGGTCGCGACATGCTGGTGCTGACGATCGGAAACGCGAAATCTGCGCCAATCGCCGACAAGCCCGCGATGTGGATCGATGGCGCTATTCACGCAAACGAAATTCAGGCCGCCGAAGCAGTGCTTTATTCCGCGTGGTATCTCACCAAGGCCTACGGAAACAACAAGAATCTCACAGATCTTGTCGATCGGTGTTCCTTTCACATGCTTCCGATGTTGAACCCCGACAGCCGCGTGGTCTGGTTCAATGAGCCTTCATCGCCCAACAATCACCGCCACAACCAGCGTGCCAGTGATCACGATCGCGATGGTGAAATGAATGAAGATGGTCCCGATGATCTCGATGGCGATGGCAGCGTGACGCAAATGTGGAAGGCCGACCCGCAGGGGCGATGGGAACGCGACAAGGTTGATCCTCGCATTTTCCGGCGCGTTGCTGCGGATAAACCGCCGGGCGGCTGGACCAATCTTGGAGAAGAGGGGATTGATAATGATGGCGATGGCCAGATCAATGATGATCCCGATGGCGCGGACGACATGAATCGAAACTGGCCTGCAGGATGGTTACCAAACTTCGTGCAGTTTGGCGCAGGCCCCTACCCGTTCTCTGCACCAGAGACTCGCGCAGTCGGTGCATTCATTGAATCGCGACCAAACATAGCCGCGGTTCAGTCATACCACAACGCCGGCGGCATGATCCTCCGAGGTCCAGGCGCATCATTCCGCGAATCTTTCTACCCCGGCGGCGATGCCCGCGCCTACGACCAGATCGCCGCCGTTGGCGAGCAATTGCTTCCGTATTACAAGTCGATGGTGATCTACAAAGACCTATACACTGTGCACGGCGGCCTGGTGAACTGGACCGCCGAATCACTGGGTATTTTTTCGTTTACCAACGAACTCTGGAACCCGGCGAAGTATTTTCAGCGCGACCAGGAAAATCCAAGCGAAGAGCAGCAATGGCTCTGGCGCGACCGCATCGCGTTTGGCCAACTTTTCACCGACTACAAAGAATTCAATCATCCCAAGCACGGCAAAGTCCTGATTGGCGGCCTGAACAAATGGTCCGCACGCAGCACACCGACCTTCATGCTTGAAGAAGAATGCCATCGCAACTTTGCATTCACCATGTTTCACGCTGACCAGACTCCGGAACTTTCGATGGTGCGGCACCTTGTCACCAAAGTCACCGATGGACTCTGGTCGATTTCGATCGAGATCGAGAATTCCAGACTCATTCCGACGCGCAGTGACAATGCCCGCAACAAGGCCATCGGAACCAATGACATTCTCAAAGTGGAAGCCGGAAAAGTTGTCGCGGCGTTCCGCCTGTCGAACTGGTTTGACACCGATCCAGAACCAGTGCTTCATGAGCCAGACCGAATCCAACTTCCTTCCGGTGTACCGGGCAAGGGGTCGGTCATGTTCCGGTTTCTGGTTGAAGCTCCGGCAGAGAGCAAGGCCCTATTCAGCTACACATCCGAAAAGGCTCGCACTCTTCATAAAGTCATCGACCTGCGCTAAACCGGTTTCCCGCCAACAGTCACATTGGTTGCGCGAC
>SXOY01000126.1 GCA_005776545.1 Planctomycetia bacterium
ACGTTGGTATGAAACCGGTAGCGGACAATCCGTTTCCTGACCTTGCGCCGGGTCGGTACGGCGATGATCTGGCGGCATCCGCAGGTCAGGCAATCTGGATTATCCGGCGACGAGCTGATGAACAGAATCCAGTGACGTGGGGCGCTGGCCTTATCGGGGGGTGGATTCCCCACATTCTCTACTCTCACCTTGTGCTTCAAGATTATCTCGCATCAAGGCTCCCGGAAAAAATGGTGATTTGCCCGGAGGATCGCAACCGGGTCAATTGGCAAAGCGATCCCAAAGTCGCATTCAGACAAAGTCGCCTGCAACCACAGCCAGTCGGAAGCGACCCAAACAACTGGCGCTGGCCATACTCATCTTCCTATGAAGTGTCCGTTTCCACATTCAGCCCGGACAATCAACCCCGCGATACTGGTGTCTATCAAACATTTCGCCAACAGCACAACTACTTTTACAACACCGCCAGCAACCGTCTTGGAAAGCGGACAATTCCTGAGGTGTCTTTCCCTTCCGGAAAGGTCTATTACTACGAGAATGGCGGCAGGCACAAGGGAAAAACGCAAACTCACGCGTTCTTTTCCGATGCGACTTGCATGCTGCTTTTCTTCGACAATTCGGTGCGAATGATGAAATCAGAAGATTCCAACAAAGGCTTCCAGCCCAATGCTCCCCGGTCGGCGCAGTCCATGGAACTGATCTATAACGCACAATCCTGGGATCCCGGGTACGCGAGGTACAACGGAATGAACGCCGTTTTCAACGGTCGATTCCGGTGGACTCGCGGCGGACTCAAGGGTACCGATTTCGGTGGCCAGGAAATCATCACATCGAACTGGTAATCTCGTGGTGTTGCCGGTGTTTTCGGATTGGAACTCTTGCCGCCGGATGCGCGTTCAGGCGGGTACCCTCTGCACATGGCAAAGCGGGTTTCAAAGCCTCGTGTTGAAAAAGTAATCGCGCGACCGGAGGTCACCGGAATTGCTATCCCTGCGCCGGTCCCCATGAGTGATGTTCTTGGGCAGGAGCGCGCGGTCGAGGTGTTGCAATCCGCGTTGCGATCCGAACGGGTTCACCATGCCTGGATCTTCCATGGGCCGACCGGTGTCGGGAAGTTCACGCTGGCCCTGAGTTTCGCGGCGACGCTGCTCGACCCGACAAGCAGCGGGGGGTTATCAGGTTTTGTTGAACCGGAAGTAGGAAGCCGCACGCAGCAGTTGTTGCAGGCCGGAACACACCCTGATTTGCAGATTGTGGTGAAGGAACTGGCAAAATTTCACCATGATTCGCAGGTGCGTGACAGAAAGCTGCTCAATATTCCAGTTGAAGTAATCGAGAAGTTCCTGATTGAACCTGCAACCAAATCGGCGTCATCATCGAACGCAATAACAGCACGTGCGCAGCGTGTGTTTATTGTGGATGAGGCCGAGTTGATTCGCACCGACGGTCAGAATCAGATTCTCAAGACCTTGGAGGAACCGCCTGCGGGAACTGTCATTATCCTGGTAACAAGTCAGGAAGAACGGCTATTGCCCACCATTCGCAGCAGATGCCAGCGGATTGGGCTTGGTTTACTGCCGCCAGATGCGATGAATGCGTGGATGAAAAAGAACGCTTCGGATGTCACCGGTCCCGAGAAAGAATGGCTGCTTGAGTTTTCTCAGGGGGCACCGGGTGTGGTGGCGGCAGCGCGACAGGCTGGTCTGTACGCGTGGCATCAGACGATGTTGCCGCTGTTACAGCAAATGATGAAGGGGAAGTACATCCTGGAATTCAGTGCCGCAGCACACCAACTGTTGGATACGTATTCAACGACGTGGGTTGATGATCACGAGAACGCCAGCAAGGAAGCGGCGAATCGAGCGGGCGCGAACTGGTTGTTCAGGATTGTGTCGGATGTGCTGCGGAAACAACTGCGAAACGCAAAGGCACATTCGCAGATTGAATCAACACTGGTAGCAATTCAATTGGTGCGCGACGCAGAGATGCAGTTAGCGTCCAATGTGCAGCAGGCCGCAGCGCTGGATTCGATGGGCGCAGAAATCGCGAACGCTTTTGCGATGGCAGAGTTGGCTCGCGGGAGAGCGTAATCAGGCGGAGAGGCTAATAGACTGATTCTGCGGCGGCTCTTTGCCCAGAAGCTGTGCGGTGCCTTTTGAGACTTTTCCCGCCGCAACCTGCTCGAGAAGCAGAGCCCAGGTCTCCCGTTCGTACTCGAGGAGTTCAACAACCTTGTTCATGCGATCAGGGCTTTTGGCCATGTTGGCTTCGGTGATTTCGTTGAAGAGGAAGGTGTAGAGACCGCGAACGTTTTTTGCAAGCTCGGGGTTTACTTCATCACGGATAGAAGTCATCAATTCCACGATAATGTCGCGGCACTTGGTGATGCCGTTGTAGGCGTTCTCGTAATTTTTGGTACGCAGTCCTTCTTCTCCCTGACGGGCAAAGCGGACAGCGCCATCAAGCAGCAGCATGCGCAGCTCTTCAGGCTTGGCAGACATGACCTTGGCACGCAGGTAAGGCGTTATCAGGTCCATCCCCTGGGTAGAGGTGGTGGATGCGTTGATGGGGGTCGATGGATGGGGGGGAAGCAAACTCATTCCGCGTTTCTATCGACTTCTCTGGTGCCTCGGTTGAGCCACATACAAACATTCGATTCTTGTGAGGGGTTTATCCAATTGAACTCAAGAAGCTCTGTTGGCTTTGAAGGTTGCCAATGGTCTGTTCCATCGATGTGAATTGGCGACTCAGGATGACGCGACGAGCCTCAAGCCGAACATCAAACTCTTCGATCCGCTTTTGGAGCGATGTCTGCAGGGCCTCAAGCGTCTTGCGTTTGAGGACCAAAACACCATCGGTGGAGTTCTCATAGCGTTTGGTGACATTGTCAATCTGGCCAAGAATGCCGAGTTGGGTGTATTCATCGGGCCGGGTCGGAGCGTTGGGATTCGTTGTGTCTCGTTCTCTGAGAGTCTTGGCATTAAAGAGTGCATCAACCGCGGCAGGATCCTCAGATATTGCAGCACGTAGCCGGGTCTTGTTTACGGTCAGATCGCCATCTCGGCCCACTGTAATACCGACATCAGCAAGGTCATCGTATCGTCCGACATTTCCAACGGTCTTGGCCTGCACCACGCGGTACATTTCACGGCGCATCGTCTGGGCGGTGGAATCACCCAGGAGGATACCAGCTTTCTTTGTCTTGGTGTCGTACTTGCTCTGCGCATCTATACGATCAATCATTTCATTGAACGACTCGATGAACTCGTCGATCTTTGATTCAACGGTTGCAAGATCACGGGAAACTGTCAGTTGCACCGGAGTTGTGCTTGCAGATTTGAGATCAATTCGTACACCTGAGATGACGTTATCAAGCGTGTTGCTTGAGCTTGTCACCAATACGCCTCGTGCGGGATCGCTTGAGCCGAAGAAGACGCGGGCATCGGCGCCGCGATCAATCGTATTCAATCCCATGTCAAAGCTGCCTGAATCCAGGATCATGCGTCCAGCACTACCGGTTGCGTCAGCGGAAAACGTGATCTTGAATGGAGCGGACCCATTGCCATCGCGGATAATCGAAGCAGATACAC
>SXOY01000127.1 GCA_005776545.1 Planctomycetia bacterium
ACTGCCTACGCATGGTCTCTACTGCCACACTTGGAATTCGCCCGACTGAACAGGAGGTTACGACCTCCAATTTCCCAACTCTCACTGACACTTCCGAGGCTGCATGGGCGGCCACGAAACAGCGGTTTGAAGAGTCTCAGAAACGGATCATTGCCGCGTTTGCTGATCCATGTGTTGAAGATAAGCGAAGACTCGCCTTTATCATTCCGCATGACTGCTACCACTTCGGCCAGATCAACATGATTCGCGGCATGCTCAATCTTCCAGCGATTGAATAGCACTCGGTTCAGCAGCCAACTGAGAACGCATCAACAAAATCCAGGTAATCAAAGAAATCAACGATGCCATCCTGGTTGAAATCTGCCTCAAGTGAATTTTCAGAGAACAAGTCCACAAAGTCCAGATAGTCGAAGAAGTCAACGATCTCATCGCAGTTTACATCGGCTCGACAGATGGTCAGGCTCGCCGCGGCTGATGTAAGGGTTGTGCATCCGTCCGAAACCACGCAGCGAAGTTCGGGGGAGTCAATCCAACCCGGCGACCGCGAAACGGTGATGCCACTTGTTGTTGCTCCCGACGCTGTGAGCAACAACTCTCCGCTGATCACGTTGGCTCCGTTTAATAGTGGCGTCCAATCTGCGGCAAGCGAGTTGCGGCATTGCCATTCATATGTGCAAGCATTGGTTCCCGCAACTACAGTGTTGAAAGTGGCCACTGTGTCAGCGCAGCCGGCACTGGATTGCGGTTGACTGGAAATCGTGGTTGCCGTAAAGAGTCGTCCAGCAAGCCGCGTGTCGCACGACTGAATGCGAGTTGCACGAAATGTGCCGCTGCCACTGGAAAAACCCCACACTGTCTGCGAGTTCGGGTCAACCTCAATAAACTGCCCCGATGCGCCGACGCACATGAGAGTGTTACCATTCGCCAGTCGCTGAGCACCAGAAATATTCGGCGAATAGAAACGCACGCCGCTCGCAAACTCACACGTCCACGTCGAAGCGGCCGGAGCAAATGCCGTTCCGGAAGTGCGAGAATACGTTCCATTTGCCTGCAACGGCGGCGTGATTTCCTCGACGGATGAAAACGCCCCGGCAGGTCGGTTCAGCCCGTTGTTATACACAAGCAGATTTCCAGCCCCAGGAAGTCCCTCATCAATCCAATGTACATTGTGCTGCCCAAACAGCTTTTGGTTTGCTGCGGTTCCCATTCCATATGCAGCCGGGTTTCCCCATCGGTAGATCAAGTCACCAGTCGCACCAGGCGCATGCGAGATCACCCAGATTTCGTTGAGATTGTGAATGCTCACAACGAGTTGATCCAGCGCGGCGTTATATGCAACCCCGTTCATGTGAAGCCAGTCTGCGTTGTTTGAAACTACCCCAAAGTTCACATCAACTCGTTCAGGACGTGATGAGGCGGCGGCGAAGTTCGGCTTGGTGGCATCAAAATTCTGGACCAGGTGATCCCATACATGCCATTCCCAAACAACGACTCCGCCGGTGGCACCGGAAGGTTGTATTTCGTACAGCCCTTCGCTCCACACTTCGCCAGCTCCAAGTGTTGCAGGACTGTGCCCGGCCGCAATCGCCTCCGCTGTCGTCTTCTTTTCCCAGACAATTGCCAGGACGTTTCCATTGGGCAACAGGCACGCATCATGATGCTGACGCTTGTTTGCATCTGCCAGCAAATAGTTCCACTGAAGCGATCCGTCCCACGCAATCTTTTGGAGTCGCCCTCCACGCCCTCCCGCCTGAAATCCAGCAACCGCCAGATCGTTTGCAGTTCGCAAAAGTGAGCCGTTGTTCATCAGATATACTGCCTGCCCAGGTCGATATGTACTCGCCCACTGGTGCTGAACCACTCCTTGCAGATCGATCAAGAATGTCGACGTGCTGGTGTTTGGCGTGTAGAGCGTCCAACCTGGTTGAGGCGCAGCGAGTACACTGGCGGCAATAAAACAAGATGCGAGAACAGATTTGCCAATGTACATGCAGGAGACCCTCCACCTGATCATTGTTCAGTCGGGTGGCACTGGGGACAGCATTTACCGAAGCAGTTCTATTTGGACAGGTCACAGCGGAACACACCCGATAAGCCGCCGGGATTGCCTTTGTAACCAAATACCCCAATTCCCCAATACAATGCAACGACACGGAACTTCGTACAGACCAGCTTCCCGTAATAGAGGAACCTCCAATGTCCGCCCAGTCAATCGATCAGTTTATTTCCGAAACCGCTGACCAGGTTCGAAATCATGGGCTATTCGAGCTTGAGACGTCGAACTTTCTACAGGTCAACCTCAGTGGCCTTGTTTGGATCAAAGTTGGCTCAATGGTCGCGTACAAAGGCGAGATTCAATTCGAGCGAGAAGGTGCCCTTGAACGTGGAGTTGGCGAATTTCTAAAGAAGTCCCTTACGGGCGAAGGTGCTCGACTCACCAAGGCCCGAGGAAAAGGAGCACTCTACCTTGCTGACAAAGGAAAGCGAATCACCATCCTGAATCTTGAGAATCAGAGCATCGTCGTCAACGGCGAAGACCTCCTCGCATTTCAGGATGGAATCACCAGCGAAATTACGATGATGCGAAAGCTCTCAGCCATCGCCTCCGGGGGCCTCTTCAATGTCCGCCTCTCCGGCAAGGGCGTAGTTGCAATCACAACTCATCACCGGCCACTCACATTCGTCGTCAAGCCTGGAGAGCCAGTTTTCACTGATCCGCAGGCAACGGTCGCGTGGTCTGGAACACTCGAACCAGAATACAAAACCGACATCCAATTCAAAACCATCATGGGTCGCGGCTCAGGTGAGAGTTTCCAAATGAAATTCCAAGGGTCCGGTTTTGTCGTCGTCCAACCCTACGAAGAAGTCTTCGGTCCTTCTCACGGCTGATCAGATTCACGCTTTCCCGCGTTTCCAGAACACACCATAGAACAGCACTATTGCCGCTCCCATCCAGATCAACCCAATCCAGGCGGCGTCGCGTGTTCCCTTATCTAAATAGGCACCACTCACAACGCCCAACTCACCAAGCACAAATATCGCCGCCGCGATTTTCGCAAGTGGCAGTGGGGCGTCTCCTGCAACGTTGAAACCTGGTTTCAATAGCGCTGCCGCTGTCAACGCAAAAAACACGCCGTCAATAAACACCACGCCAACGGTCAGCTTGTCTGCGCGATTCATCCCCACCGCAAGCAACAGTCCCATACCCGCGGCACCCAGCATCACAATCGCCGCCACCGGTGTCAATCTCGGTCCGCCAAGCCTTCCAAAGAACTCGAAAAACTGCCCCTCTTTCGCCATCGCATAAATTAACCGTGGCCCCGACAATAGCTGTGCGTTCAAAACTCCAAAGGCCGAAATTGCAATCGCGCCCGCAATCCACCGCCGCCCGACACTGCCAAAGCCTTTCTCGATCGCATCAGCCGCCAGGGTCTCACTCGCCACAACTTCCGCATGTCCCAGGAGTGCCAGATACGCCCAGTTCGCACCCACGTACAGCACGACCACAATTGCGACTCCAATCAAGATCGCCCGCGGCAGGTTTCTTCGCGGTTCTTTTACTTC
>SXOY01000011.1 GCA_005776545.1 Planctomycetia bacterium
CGGAAGCGATGGCGCCACGGACTTTCTCTGCGATGGACGCGAGAGTTGTGTTGGTGGAATACGTGCTCATGCGTGTGCTTTCATTGTTGTACAGAGTTGCTCAATGCGAGCACAGTCCCGGTGGATTTGTTCGACGAGTGGGGCAAGGCCGCTGAATTTGAGATCTTCGCGAATCCAGTGGGTGATGTCGATGTTGAGATTCCAGCCGTATTCGGAGAGGTTCGCGATAGTGTCACAGGTTTTCGGGGCGTGCATGAGATGGACCTCCATGCGGCGGCCGATGCCGTCGAAAGTGGGGCGAGTGCCGACGTTGATGGCTGCGACAAATGTCCGACCATCGTCGAGGTGGCCCATTCCCCCGTAGATTCCATCTGCGGGGAGCAACTGATCAGTAGAGATGTTTGCGGTGGGGATGCCAATAGTGCGGCCGCGGCGATCTCCCTGCACAACGGTTGCGTGAATCTGGTATGGTCGACCGAGAATGCGTGCGGCATCACTGACGCGACCGTGGTTTAGCAACCAGCGGATACGTGTGCTTGACGCAGTCACGATCAACTGGTCATCAAGATCAACTTCAACGCTGTCCACAATGTCAACACCAAAGTTCATCGCCGCGCCAAATTGCCGCAAGATCGGGATCGTCCCCTTGCGGGCCTTTGCGAAATGGAAATCCGGTCCCTCGACGAAAACCGTGGGTCTCCATTTTGAAATGACAAATTCAATAAACTCTTTGGCGTTCAGATTGAGGAACTCGGGTGTGGGCTGAAGCTGGTGGACTTCATCGACTCCGGCAGAGCGGAGCAGTTGAGCGCGATGCGAAAACGTGGTGAGGCGGGCAGGTTCAGTTCCTGGCCGCAGGATAGAGCTTGGATGCGGATCGAATGACAATGCGATTACTTTGCCGCTAGGGCCGACCAGGTCGCGTGCCCGCCTGATCAGCGCAACGTGCCCCACGTGAACTCCATCGAAGTTCCCGACGGTGACTGCAGTGGGTTGCAAGGCGGCGGTGGGCATATGCACGCACATCGTTGGCACGCCAAATGGGATTGTGAGCCGAAAAATTGAAACCTCAGGTGCCCGGCGGCGACCTAAACTAGAGCCTCCTAAAAGTACAGATTAAGGACACCCATGGGCTTCTTTTCGAAAAAACCAAAAACTTCGCCGCCAACCGTGACGGTTTCGACTTCAAACGCTGCTGCCCCTGCGGCGAGCGGGCGCGAAGGGCGGATATTTGATCTTGGGTCGGACATGCTGCGGCGGGCGCGGGCACACAAGACGGGGTTGCTCTCGGCCAAGTTTTACTCTGACAAACTCATGGAATGGTCCATGAAGGACCAGAACTTCAAAGTGCAGTTCGTCCGGTTCATCGACGCCTTCCCGACGTTGCGAAACAGCGATGCGGTGTATGAACACCTGATGGATTACATGTCACAACCGGGTGTGAATCCGCCAGACATGATCAAGGCGAGCTTCAAAGCTGGCTCGCTGGCCAAGGGTGTGTTTACTGCGACGATGTCTTCCCAGATCAAGGGCATGGCGGAGAAGTTCATTGCAGGGACGGATGCATCATCGAGTCTGCCAGGATTGCGGAAACTCTGGGATGATGGAATTGCGTTCAGCGTCGACTTGCTTGGCGAGGCGTGCGTTTCAGATCAAGAGGCCAACGCATATCAGGCCAAGTATCTTGACTTGATTCAGAACCTGCCGACACAAGTTGCCAGTTGGCCCGCAAACGCCCGGCTGGAAAGCGATCACCTGGGAACTGTGCCGCGTGTGAATGTGTCGATCAAGATCTCATCGCTCTCTGCTCGCACCGACCCGATTGACTCAGAAGGCGCGATGCAGGATCTCATGTCGCGACTGCTGCCGATTCTCGAAACTGCCCGCGACCGCGGCGTATTCGTGAATTTCGACATGGAGCAGTATGCACTCAAGGACTTCTCGATTGAGTTGTTCCAGCGGTGCTGCGAGAAGGTCGATTTCCAAGCTGGCTTGGCGATGCAGGCGTATTTGAAGTCGGGCGTGGATGATGCGAAGAAGGTCTGTGATTGGGCCCGGCGGACTGGGCGCGTGGTCACCGTGCGACTTGTGAAGGGCGCGTACTGGGATTACGAAGTCATCAATGCCGAAGCACGGGGATGGCCGTGTCCGGTGTGGGGCACCAAGTGGCAGACCGATGCGAGCTTTGAACGCATGGTGGAAGTGTTCCTCGACAACGCACCGCGTGAAAAAAAGCAGGGCGGCGTGAAGCTCGCGCTGGGATCGCACAATGTGCGTTCGATCGCCGCGGCGTTGGCGGGGGTTGAGGCCAGGGGATTGCCGCGGGAAGCGCTCGAATTGCAGATGTTGCACGGCATGGCCGATCAGTTGAAATACGCGGCGGCAGAAATGGGTCTGCGCATTCGCGAATACGTGCCGGTGGGCGAGATGATCCCGGGCATGGCGTACCTTGTGCGTCGCTTGCTTGAGAACACGAGCAACGAGAGCTGGCTCAAGGCTGGGTTCATGGATAACGCAGACCCGGGTGCACTGCTTCGCGCGCCTGGCCCGGCGAATTCGAGCGAATCGACCAGTTCAGATTTGTATCAAATTGCACCCGAGCGGCACATGCTTTCGCCCTCACATCCGGGCGTTGGTAACGGAAGACCGTTTTTCACAGAGCCATTCCGCGATTTCTCAGATGCGAAGCAACGGGCCAATTTCGCCGCGGCGATTGCGCGGGCAACTGTCCCCAAAATTCCAAGCGATCGAACCGTCGAGCACGCGAATCAGATGGTGACCGAGGCCGCCAAGGCGTTCCCGGCATGGCGCGACTTGGATCATGTGCTTCGTTCAAATATCATGATCAAGGCCGCGGACTTGATGCGTCAGCAGCGCGATGGACTCGCTGGCGTCATGATCCGCGAGGCCGGAAAGACCTGGCGCGAAGCCGATGCCGATGTGTGCGAAGCGATCGACTTCTGCGATTACTACGCTCGCGTTGCGCCGACGTTGTTCGAACGCAAACGACTGGGCAAATTTATCGGTGAACTCGATGAGACTTTCTACCAGCCCCGTGGCGTGGCGGTCATCATCAGCCCATGGAATTTCCCGCTCGCGATCGCCTGCGGCATGACCGTCGGCGCGCTGGTCACGGGCAATACAGCGATCGTGAAGCCGGCGGAACAATCGATCGGCATCGCCAGCATCATGTGCGATATTTTGTGGGAAGCTATGAAGCAGTGCGGATTGAGTAATGATTTCGCGCACGGCGTGTTGCATTTCTGCGCTGGCCCCGGTCGATCCACTGGTGCGGCACTTGTGCGCGACCCGCGCATCGCGATGATCGCTTTCACAGGCTCACGCGATGTTGGCCTGGATATCGCGACTGCTGCCGCTCCCGGGTCTCCCTTCACCGACAGCACCGTGGTCGGAAAGACCACCCACCTCAAGCATGTCATCTGCGAAATGGGCGGCAAAAATGCCCTGATTCTTGATACCTCTGCCGATTTGGATGAAGCCGTCCTCGCTGTCCGTTACTCGGCCTTTGGCTATCAGGGCCAGAAATGTTCAGCATGTTCTCGCTGCATTATCGTTGATCCCGATGGACCAGATGGCGAACAAACCAAAAAGTTCCTGACCCGACTCGTGGAAG
>SXOY01000128.1 GCA_005776545.1 Planctomycetia bacterium
ACTCGGCGTGATTTCCCGAGGTGGGCACCCAACGAAAGAGTCTCTGGGCAGCGATCACCGAATTTGACGAATCTCCCGCAACATAGCGGCCATCTGGAGAAATCGAAGAAGCAAAAGAAAAATCGCCGATCGCGGTGGGAGCGCTGATGAACGATGGAGACTGTGCCATCGCCACCGAAGCAGCAACGCTTATACCAACAGCACCCGCTGTCGCTTTCCATCGAACATCCACTCCACGAACAGTGTTTGCAAAACTCAGCACGACATACTCCAATTCAAGAACGCATGTTGGTTTTCGTTCATGCCTGCCGCCCGTTTTGTTACGAGCATCAGGCTCCATAAAAACACGCACTAGCAGCCACTTGCAAACGCCTGCACGAAATCCAGATAGTCAAAGAAGTCAACGACGCCGTCCAGATTGAAATCTGCCTCTGGAGTCTGGCCGCTGAACTCGGACACAAAATCAAGATAGTCAAAGAAATCAACAACGTGATCAAGGTTGATGTCTGTGGGACAGGGGCGACCAAGTTCGAAATGGTGATTCACCTCGTGCTCAGTCAACATCCCGCAATAAATTGCAGTTTCGTCGATCTTTCCGTTGAACACGGCATCAGCTGCCGGCCACGCAGTTCCATTTCCTACCAGCCAGTACAGTCCATTGGCTCCGCTGTGCGCTGCTCCAGCCCCGGGGAGATTGTCAATCCCGCTGTACACTCCGTCAACGTACACCCGATAGGAAAGACCAGAAAGCGTATTTGCCCGTTCGCCAACGATGTGATGCCAGCGACCATCATCTACGCGAATACCTGAAATCGCGCCATGGAAATTACCCGGGCCATCTGCGATGAACATCACTTTGCCCGCGGTTCCGGGAATTCCAACGGTGTTGTAGCCAATGACCAGAGTGAGAGATAAGTCGCCCGGACTATTTCGATTGGTAAGAACTACGCCAGCGAGTGGATCAGTTGTCTTCACCCACGCCTCAAGCGTGGCTCCGCTTGGGCAGATCGAAACATCACTCACGTGTGTCGCCAATTCCGCGCGAACGTAGCCGCCAGAATGGTGCAGCGAAAGCGATTTGCCGAGGTAATCATTGTCGCGGATGAGTTGCCCGACATATTCGCCAGGATAATCGCCGCAGGAATAGGGATCGCTGCGTTTCGCATCGGCGGCAGTGATGATCCCGCTGTCATCAAATCGCCAGTATGCTCGTGGTCCATCATTGAGTACCGCGATGTTATATGCGGATAGATTATTCTGGTCGCAGGCAAAGCGAGGCACAAACAGGCCGCTGCCCGAACTGCCGAACAGGCCACCCACTCGAACCAGCAACGTTTGGCCTGCGGTGCAGGAGACAGTGATCTTGCTTCCGACGCCGGTGCCACATGAGGTGTTGTTCGACCCGCACGCAATCGATGAAGCACTCAAATTGCTGCATGCCGAGCCGTCGTACACCATCATGACAGTATTGATAGTCGCGTTGCAGATACTGAAAGTCATACGCCCTGTTTCTGGTGCAACAGTTTTGAACCAGACATCATTGAATGGTGTTGCTCCGCCGGGACATCCGGGCCGGGAGTCCGTAATCGCATTGATGTTGTTGAACATCGCTCCAGTGCCGGGCACAACTTCCGTGGCTTGTGCACACGAGTCGTTCACCGGGCGATTCGGCGCCGTAATCGTGAGATTGATACTGCCATAGGCACCATTCCAACCCGAGACACGAATGTAGTAATTCTGCCCTGCGAACACGTTCGCGGACAACCGCGATGCATGGACATTGTCTGAGCATGCAGGGCTGGCATCGTCGTTGCACGCGAGTGCGTTGCCGACGGACGTTGGACAGGTTGCACCCGAGTAAATCGCAAGAGTGGTGTCAAACGAACTCCCGCAGGTGTCGACGGTAATTGTCTCGTTTGCCAGCGGCGTAAAAGAGAACCAGACATCTGGTGCTGTTCCTTCAGAAGCACACGGGCCTTGTCCACCCGCGCGAGTAGCTCCGTTTGTTGAAGCGATTACGGTCCCGTACGTAATCGCCCTGGCGTTGGCACAGTTGTCGTTGAGTGCAGGAAGTACCGCGCTGAATCCACGCTCACGGTATCCAGGCATCGTGTACGTTCCCACGACCGTCGAGCCATCTGCTGACACTCCGTGAAGATTGGCAGCCTCCCATGTTGGAATATGGAGTCCTGCGGCGGCGAGGAGTGCACCGAGTGTAATCGGCGGTTGTCCCTTTTGCCATACGACAGCATCGATCTGACCCAACACGTCGGCGTACGCCCAGCCCACCGCAACTTGACCATCATCAGAAATGCGCTTTGGCGCAGGAGAAGTGAAGATGAATGGCGCAATGGGTGCAATGAGCGTTCGATTCGGACCATCGCCTCGAATCACGGTCGATGTTCCGATGGTCCCAAGAATAATATCAGCGCGAGGAGTGATATCGATTATCGACGACCACCCGAAGTCTCTCTGCAATTGATCAAACCCCAATGTCCACACTGCGCCGTTGTGGCCTTCAGGAAACAGCATCGTCCCATACACGCGGCGGGTCCCGTTGACCGGAATTGACACGCCGGCCACACCGGTGTAGAAAGAAGGGACACCTGGAATCATGTTGAGGTCGATCGGTACAAATGGACCAGATGACTGCCAGAATGGGTACAGCGTCGGGAAGTTCGCGTATTCGCCGGACTGGTCCTGTCGCCAGCGGTTGCCGTAACCATATTGTCCATCGCGGGAAACGCCGCGAAGGTAGTCGTTGTAACGCGGATCAGTCGCTGTGTATGCCCAGTCAAACACGCCAGTCGTCGGAGTCCACCTGAAAATATTTCCTGGAGCAAATCCGTACCGGATGCCGTTTCCATACACGCGGCCATCATCCAGCACTGCCACGCCGCTGATTCCAAGCCCCTCAGCTACTCCGAGATTGATGTACTGATTTGTTACTCGGTCCCACAAATATGGAAATGTGTTGACAACGCCAGGACTGCTCCAGGCCCCTGTGACATAGCGGCCGTTTGGAGAAATCGCGTAACCCGTTGTGTTATCAATGGTATTTGGAACCGGGGTAAACGATGGTCCCTGCGCTTCCGCGAGCGAACCTGCAAGCAGGAGTCCA
>SXOY01000129.1 GCA_005776545.1 Planctomycetia bacterium
CCATACCAGCGTTACGCCGCAGCATGGATGAATCAAGGGCTTGATAAGATTGTCAGCAACTATCACTATCGCGGCAAGGGCCCAAATGATCAGTTCTACATGAGCCAGATCGACCCGACCACAACGATTTTGCTCACCGATGGAATGCGTCTTGTGACAGATTACAACCATCGCCGCGGTTCAAACGCCTTCCGTGCGGATAATGCCGTGATTTGGGTGTCCGATCCATCGGGTGTGCTCGGTGGCATTATGGCAAGAAACGAATCTGAAGTTGACGCGTCGAAGCTGCCCCGCCAATGGAATTACCTGGAAAGGGGCCTGAATGAATCAGAAGGCGAGCCTCCGGGTTGATTGCTCGCAAACGTGTTAAACCAAAACTAGCATCACAAGTCTACACTGGTGTATGACTACGACCTGTGTTTTCCTGATTACTGCCGCAACCATCACAACATCAGCATTTGCCCAGCTCATCCCGGATCGAATGTACTACGGAGTCGATCGACCGATTCCCATGACCATCAAGGTGCCCGCTGGGAAAACCGGCGATATCACGCTCGAACTGCTTGAACCAGTCACCGCAAAATCGCTCGCATCTGCGGCAGCATCCGAAGGTGGCGTAAATCTCGCTACGCTTTTCCCAGATCTCTGGGGAAAAAAAGAGTCAAAAATAGTCTATGCCCAGTTGGTGATTGGTACTGAGAAAATCGGTCCGGCGGTAGTGATTCAACCCATGGTTGATCGAGGTGTCGCCAAAGAAGATCTACAATCAGGGAAAGCGGTCTTTAGCCCTTCCTCCAAGGCCTATTCGGGTGTCCGCGCATGGGTTGACAAGAACATTGTCATAGAAACTACCAAAGGGAACATGACATTTGAGCTGCGGCCAGACCAGGCGCCCAATTCAACCTTGAACTTCATGCACTTGGCCGATGGCGGGTTTTACACAGACATCGCGTTTCACCGCATCCTGGGATCAAAACAGTTTCCATTTGTTGTCCAAGTCGGCGATCCGACAGGACTGGGTTCTGGCGGACCTGGGTATTCGATCGACTTGGAAAACTCTAAAATCCCGCACGATTTTGGCGTGCTGTCAATGGCTCGCACTCCAGATCCAAACTCAAATGGTTCGCAAGTGTTTATCTGTCTTTCACGCCAGCGCTGTGCAGTTCTCGACGGGCAGTACACCGCCTTTGGAAATCTCATCGCCGGTGTCGATACCTTGAACGTACTCGCGGAGACACCAGTTGCAGATGCTCGGGCGGGAAATCCGATTGATCCACCCCGCATCGTTCGAGCAAAAACTGTCGACGCTGCTCCCTATGGAACGGGTCCAAAGCCGGTGACTTCCACACCCGAAGTGCCAGTGACTCGCTGAATATCAGAACTTGAATGCGGCGTTGACAAACACCACGAGCGATGGATCGGTCTTCACCTGCGCCACGCGATTGCCGGCCTTGTCATCAAGCGTAAAACGGCGTGACACATTCACGCCTGCGCCTGCGGTGATCTCAAAACTCTTTGTAGGTACAAATGTCGCACCCAGCGAAAGTGGAATGGTCCGATCGCGGAAGACACCCTCGCTTGTCGGAGCATCAATATCGAGCCGATATTCGTGCTGTTTAAAATCCGCAGTTGCGAAAATAGTCCATTTCTCGGTGGCCTGGTAGCTCAATCTCGCATTCCGATAGCGAGTGGTGAACTCCCACTTTGGTGCAAAATTCCAGGTGATAATCGGCAGCGGCACCACATACGCGTTTTCTTCAAGCCGCGACCGCACAATTACACCAAGGCCAAGCTTGATCTCTTTGTTGACTGAATAGGTAACGCCGCCGCCACCGCCATAGGTCAGCGATTCGTTGAACTTCGCTCCGGTCTCGCCCGCAGCATTCACTCCACCGGCAATAAAGAGGCTCCACTGTTCATTGAACTCGCGGCTGTAGGAGACATTGAACTCGTGTTCGTATGTGTTGCCAATGGGCTTTGGCCCGCCTGCTCCAAATCCGGTGACATCCTTGAATCGGTATTTCGAAAACTGTGCTGATGCCGAGATGCCAAGCGTGGCGCGATCGCCAATGGGAATATCAATGTCGATGGCGGGTCCGACGCGGAACACACTGGTTTCCCCAGGCCCGTCCTTGAGATATGTATCAAATGTGTTTTCGACCGATCCTTTCAGCTTGTACTCGACTGAGCGAGCGGGTGCCGCCGCAGCCGAGGCCGACTCCTGCCCGAAAGCTGTGCCAGATGCCAGGGCAACAAGCGAACAAGCGCCAAGAGTACAAACTGATTTCATCTGAATCTCCTATTTCGGCAAGCGTAGCAGCCGTCGGCTTGCTTACTAGTCGGCACGGTGAACTTCTTGATCCTTGAGGGTGATCGCACGCGTGGAACCATCAGAAAGTCGAACTGTCACTTGGGCATCAAATCGTGAATGCGCTGTGTAATCCGGACCATTTCGCAACATGCGCTGAAGCTCAGGTCCGTCAATTTCCTTCATGAGCTTTGCATCGATGGTGGTTGCGTTTTGAGTGAGGGTGATGCTGGTCAGGTCGGTCTTTGCCGGAAGCGGCTTGCCATCGACTGCTTTGAGTGTGGCGCTCAGAAGCAGTCCGCCTCTTTTCTCAGTACCCGGCATCATGTTTCGCCAGGCGTAGATCTCAAGTTTCGCAAGGCGACCATCAATCGTAATCTCGCCGATGCCATCTTTGGAGAGCGGCGTTGAGGTCTGAACCGGATCGTTGGGAGTGCGCGAGGTTGCGTTCTTCACGTAGGTGTCAAGCCACGTGACCATTTCATACTGGACCTGCATTGATGATTCCATCGCCGCGTAACCGTGGCTTTCGTAGGGGAGCGTGACGAGGCGAGCTGTGCCGCCGAGACCTTTGATGGCGGCGAAGAGACGGTCGGACTGAATCGGAAAGGTCCCGGGGTTGTTGTCGATCTGGCCGTGGATCAATAGAAGTGGGGTTTTGATTTTGTCGGCGTAGGTGAAGGGAGACATCTTGGTGTAGGTGTCGGTCGCTTCCCAATATGTGCGGCGTTCGCCCTGGAAACCGAATGGTGTGAGCGTGCGGTTGTAGGCACCGCTGCGAGCCAGGCCAGCGCGGAAGAGGTCGCAGTGGGCGAGAAGGTTGGCGGTCATGAATGCGCCATAGCTATGGCCACCGACTGCGACGCGATCGCGATCGGCAATACCCATGTCGACCGCTTTGTCGATGGCGGCCTGAGCGCTGGAGACGATCTGTTCGACAAAGGTGTCGTTCACGGTTTGCGGATCGCCGACAACAGGCATAGTGGCGCTGTCCATAACTGCGTAACCGGCCATGACCAGACAGAGGTGGGATATGCCGCCCATGCGGACGAAAGTGTTGGGGGATGCGGAGACCTGGCCGGCGGTTGACTTGTCGGTGTATTCGAGCGGGTAGGCCCAGATGACGAGCGGGAGACGGATTCCGGGTTTGTAGTCGGGCGGGAGATACATGGTTGCGGAGAGGTCGGTCCCATCGGCGCGCTTGTAGGTGATGAGTTCTTTCTTGACGTTTCGCAGTTCGGGGACTGGATCGTCGAAAGTGGTGAGAGGTTTGCGGTCGGAGACGGTTGTAGTATCGAATGTGCGCATGTAGTAGTTGGGCACATCGCTTGGGCTTTGGAAACTGGTGATGAAGGATTTGTTGTCGGAGAGGACATCGATGACGGATTCGAGGCCGGTTTCATCAGAACGCCAGATGCGTTTGGTGGAGAAGTCGGCGAGAGATTGCTCATCGAGGAAGGGGCGATTGCCTTTGGGAGTTGCGCCGGATCCGGAAAGGAAGAGCTTACCGTTTTCGACACGGACAACGGAGCGGCCGTTAGCGAGGCGGGTTGAGAGTGGAGAGCCGGGATCGTTGTAGCGATCGTTGACGGAGAGATCTCGCATGAGGCGAGGTGCGTCGAGACCGGGTTTGCTGTCGATATTGACCAGCCAGGTGCGGCGCCACTTGCGGTCGCGGTCGTATTCACTGATCATGCTGAGGCGAGAGCGCGTGCCATCGGGCTGGAGGAAACTGGTGCCACTGTAGCGGTGTTCAGTTTTGAGGAGTTCTTTAGCCTGACCATCGAAAGGTGCGGCGAGCGTGAAGATGCTGTCGCGGTGGGGGACTTTGTTCTTTGGATTGCCTTCATCGAGGGCTTCAGCGAAAAGGAGCGTTGCGGCGGCGGTGTCGATCCATTCGAAATCGCGCGGGCCTTGTTCGACACCATCGATGGGAATCTGTTCGCGATTGGTGGAGGTGTGAAGTTGCTTGAGGACTTTGCCGGTTTTTGCATCTCGGATTTCGTGAACTTCAGGGAAGCCGGAGGCGGGGAGTGTGTAGGAATAGGGCTTGATTATGCGGCTGGAAAGCAGGTAGTGGCCATCGGGCGATGGGTCGAGAGAACCGAAGATTGCCGGCTCGCCGATGGGTGTGATCGCAGCGGTTTTGGTGTCGACGTAGGCAAGTTGAGCGGGCATAATCCAATCGAAGAGCGCTTCATCAAATGGACTCTTGAGAAGGTCTTGATAGGTTGCCTGCT
Source organism: Planctomycetia bacterium (assembly GCA_005776545.1). The sequence continues at coordinate 4,549 of SXOY01000129.1, forward strand.
GCGCTTTGGTGCCGAATGTTTCCTGGACCACTGGACCCAGTGGGACTGCGGGTTCGACAGGCATTGGCGCGCGATTGGCGGGAATCAGTTTGACGAGGAGCGTGGTGCCATCGGGCATCCAGCGGAACGAGCCACCAGCAGCGGCGTTGAGTTTGTGATCGATGAGTTTTTTCGCGGTCGCGGTTTTGACATCGCAGATCCAGAGCTCTATGCGATCGCTGAAGGTGATGCTGAATGCGAACCTGGAACCATCGGTGGCCCAGAGCGGTGACCCGATGGAGGCATCGGGGAGCGCAATGGTGCGCTCAGTGGTTGCATCAGAGACTGTTCGGATCGACATGCCGATATTGGCGCGAGGACCGTGGGGGCCGCTGGTGTTGGGATTGAGGCGGAGGCCAGCGATGCGCAGCATGGGGGCCGCGAGATCGCTGATGGGCGGAAGAGCTTCGCGCTTGAGCAGGACCATGTGCGTGCGCGTGGGGTCGATGCTGACGGATGGAGAGGGCGCGGCTTCGAGAATCCTCGCGATTGATTCAGGCGGGCGCTGATATGTGGATGGGGCGGATGCGAAGAGCGCAGTAGATAGCTGTGTCAAGATGAGGGCACTCGCGGCGATGGTGGAGGGATTTGGCATAAGTAGAGGATATCAGAAGAAGTACTGAGTGCTGAGGTGGAGTGAGAATTGGAGGGGCAAAGGGGCAAGGCTGAGCAGTTTTGTTTGAAATTTGAGAATGCTCTGTTGAAAAGATCAATTATCCAAGCAGTTCGCCAGCGGCGGATGCCGTAGGCTGCGACTCGGAGTGCAGCTTCGACCTTGAGCATGTGTTCGCCTCGGCTGGTAAGTGCGGACCCACACACTCTTTTGATTGCGCTGAAGAGCGATTCCACAGTCCATCGTCGTCCATAGTTTCTGGGCCGACGACGCATCTTCGATCGGTAGCGGCCGCGAACCACATCGGATCTGCGCCGAAGTATGGGTGGTGCATAACTACGTGCTTTCCAGTTTTCATAGCAAAACGCATGCAGTTTTTCAGAGTCGTACGCCGCATCGCCCCAGACACGCTCGGGGCTCACAACCCTGGCCGCCTTCTGCATCACCGTGAGAGCAGGAGCAGCGTCATTCCCCGGCCCCCAGTCAACGTGCATCGCGACGGGAATCACCGACGCGCACAGAACGATGAACGAGACTCTGATCCAGCGCGACCGAGTGCGTCCGCTGCGACTCAGATAATGAGCGCTGGCCCAACCAGATTCCATACCTGTGGCGTCGATGGCAACATCTTCAGCAGCACTGACTCCTGGGCCATTGATTTCGCGAACTGTGGCGCGAAGCACCGCATCGAGCACCTCTGTCAATCCATCAGAAGCGGCAAACTTCTGCAGCGTTGTGTAATGCGGGGTCTGCGTGAGCCCCATCGCCTCACGCAATGGCGGAGAAACCTCAAGAAAATCACACAATCCGCGATAAGTGAGCTTCAGGTTGGCTTTGAGGACCAAGCACGACAGCAGTTGCGGCTGTGTGAATCGCTGCGGGCTCTTGGGATGCGCGTATGGCTTCATACAACGCCGCGAAACTCGCATCGCTGTACTTGCAATCGCGATCAGATTGTTCTCGTGTGAGCTCATGTCAATACCTACGCGCCAAACGTCTCACGGTTGCATGATCTTTTCTACAGAGCAATCTCTAATTCCAAATCTGCCTCCGCATAATCCTTTCTGCGGGTATCCACCCAACACCTCATCCAAATGTAACCTCCTAATCCCTTTGCCCCTTTGCCCCTTTGCCCCTTTGCCCCTTTGCCCCTTTGCCCCTTTGCCCCTTCCAACCCCACTAACTACTTATACACTTCCCCGCTCTCAAAAAGGAACACCCATGGACCTCTCACTTAAAACCCGCCGCGCCATAGTTTGCGGCTCTACCCAGGGCATTGGCAAAGCTGCCGCCATCGAACTTGCCAACCTCGGCGCGTCCGTCACACTCCTTGCCCGCAACGCTGATCAACTGCGTGCCACCGCCGCAGAATTGCCTACGACTGCTGGCCAAACCCACGATTTCCTCGTCGCCGACTTTTCTGATCCCGCCAACATCGCCGCAGCTCTGAAAACGCTCGACGCCTCCCGTCCCTGTCACATCCTCATCAACAACACCGGCGGCCCAAAAGGCGGCCCCCTCGTCGATGCCAACCCCGATGAACTTCTCGCTGCATTCAAGATGCACGTCATCGGCAACCAACTTCTGCTTCAGGCGCTTGTCCCCGGAATGAAGGCCGCGAAATTTGGCCGCATCATCAACATTATTTCCACCAGCGTCAAAGCACCCATCGAGGGCCTAGGCGTTTCCAACACCATCCGCGCAGCTGTTGCCAACTGGGCCAAAACCCTCGCGGGCGAACTCGCTCCTTTCGGCATCACCGTCAACAACGTCCTCCCCGGCTTCACTGACACTGCTCGGCTCTCCACTCTCTTCAAAGCCAAAGCCGACAAAACCGGCAAAACTCCCGACGATGTTCTTAAAGCCGCACTTGGATCCATCCCCGCGGGTCGCCTCGGTCGCGCTGAAGAAATCGCCGCTGCCGTCGCATTCCTCGCTTCTCCCGCCGCCGCGTACATTAACGGAATCAATCTTCCCGTCGATGGCGGCCGCACCCCTTCATTGTGAACCCCATGCAGCACATACAAAACTACATCAATGGCAAGCAAGTCCCTCCCGAATCAGGCGAGTATCTTGACAACTTCGAACCAGCAACGGGCCTCGTCTACAGCCGCGTGCCCGCAAGCGGAGCAAAAGATATCAATGCAGCTGTTGCCGCCGCGAAGTCCGCGTTTCCCGCGTGGTCATCCACCGCTGTTGCAACTCGATCAGACATCTTGAACAAACTTGCTGACTTGATTGACCAGAACGTCGACCAGTTTGCACGCGCAGAATCGATCGATACAGGCAAACCGCTGAGTCTCGCCCGAATGATGGATATCCCGCGATCCGCTTCGAACTTCCGTTTCTTTGCGACCGCCATGCTCCACTCTGCGACCGAGATGCACGAGTTTGACGGCGGCGGCAGCCCCGGCGGTGTCCCGTCATTGAATTACACACTGCGTAAACCACGCGGCGTCGCTGGGTTGATTTCTCCTTGGAATCTGCCCCTGTATTTAGCCACCTGGAAACTTGGCCCTGCGCTCGCAACTGGAAACACTGCTGTCCTCAAGCCCTCAGAAGTGACGCCGATGACTGCGAGCCTCCTGGGCGACCTTTGCAACAAAGCCGGAATTCCTGCGGGCGTTCTCAACATTGTCCACGGAACCGGCCCAGACTGCGGCGGTCACCTTGTGCAGCACGCTGATGTTCCAACTGTGTCTTTCACAGGCTCCACAAAAGTTGGGCAATGGATCGGGCAGACCGGGAGCGCATCGTTCAAGCGTGTGTCATTGGAACTTGGTGGAAAGAACGCCTTTGTTATTTTTGAGGATGCAGATCTTCCCACAGCTCTGGCGGCAGCGGTTCGCGCAGGTTTCACGAATCAAGGACAGATCTGCCTGTGCGGATCACGAATCCTGGTCCACCAGTCGCTGTTCAAGGAAGCGGTCGCCGCGATCACGCAAGGCGCAAAAAACCTGCGGGTCGGTGACCCGCTGGAACCGGAGACGCAACAAGGAGCGTTGACCAGCAAACCGCATTTCGACAAAGTTGCGGGAATGGTCAAAATGGCTCGCGATCTTGGCGGCACAATTCACTGCGGCGGCGGACCTGTCGCTGCTGCCGCGCTGCCACAACGTTGCAAGCAAGGATATTTCTTTGAGCCCACCGTAATCACTGGCCTTGATCCTGCTTGCACCATTGAACAGGAAGAGATCTTTGGACCAGTCGTGACAATTCAATCTTTCAAAGACGAAGAGCACGCAATCGCCCTCGCCAATGGAACTAAATACGGCCTCGCGGCGGCGGTGTTCACACAGAATCTCGCGCGGGCACATCGCGTCGCCGCGAAGATTGATGCAGGCGTCGTCTGGGTAAATTGCTGGCTCGTACGCGATTTACGAACTCCTTTCGGTGGCGCAAAAGCCAGCGGCGTGGGCCGCGAAGGCGGAGTTGACGCCATCAAATTCTTTACTGAACCAAAAAATATCTGCATTGGAATGTAAACATGAGCACAAACACACGCATCGACAGCACCCGCGCCGCCGAACCCGTCGGCCCCTATCCCCACGCCCGCCGCGCAGGAAACCTCCTCTTCCTCAGCGGCGTCGGCCCCAGAAAACGTGGCACAAAAGACATCCCCGGCTCAACCCTCGATGCCAGCGGCAACCTGCTCGACTACAGCATCGAAACCGAAATTCTCTCATGCTTTGATAACGTCCGCAACATCCTCGAAGATGCTGGCTCAAAATGGGAAAACATCATCGATGTCACAGTCTTCCTCACCAACATGAAACGAGACTGGACAACCTACAACAAAATCTACGCCCAACACTTTCCCGCCGGCCCCAATCAACCCACACGCACAACCTGCGAAATAGTCTCGCTCCCCACCGGCGGCAACTCCCCAATTCACTTTGAAATCAAAGTCATCGCCACTATTTAGATTCGTCGCAAAACCGCCCGCACCGGACTCGCATCAAATCCCATCAATTTCAGCGGCAGAGCCATCAGTTCATACTCACCCGGCGCAACATCCTTCAGCACCAGTCCCTCAAGAATCGAAATGTCATGCCGCAGTATTGCGTTGTGGGCTTCCAGATCCTTCGATGAGAACAAATCGACGCTCGGCGTATCAATCCCAATCGTGATCACGCCGCGGCCAGCAAGTGCATCAACCAGTTCGACCGACAACCCCGCAAAATCCTGATTCCAGTTCTCGGCATCCGGAAATGTTCCGGTCCGCAGCAAGACTCGCGGATGTACAATTGATTGCAGATCAATCATCAGATCTTTGATTCCCACACGCGTACCACGCCCAACCAGCGCATCAATCACTTGACACGCCCCAACATACGGAACCAGCGTCCGCTCACCAATCCCCGGAGCATCTTTGCCATAGTGATTGGGCCCATCAGCATGAGCACCCAAGTGCACCGTCGCCCGAAGTGTGCTGAGTGTAATGGTGTCTTCCTTCTTCAAATCACACAGAACTTCGCGGGACATACCAGTATCGCCGGGCCAGACTCCAAGTTCGGGAGTAATCGCAGGAGTGATATCAATCAGGAGCGAGTCGGGAGAGTGTGTCGATCTTCCTTCGATCAAGGCTCCGGCGACGGACTTCACCATCGCCTGCCAGGCCGGCTCACCGACACCTGCTAGTTTCTGCTTGGGAACCTGCAAGATAATCTGGTCAAGCATCGCGTCCAGAGTTCGCCCGCGCTTCTGCGCTTCCGCATACGGAACAGTCGAAAACGAAACCAGGTTGTACTGCGGACTCACCTTGTCAGGGAACGCATGGTGAACTGTCTGTTCAACCTTCTTGCGATACAGAAAGTCGGGCGACCCAACCTTGTCACGCATCTCAACAAAGTTCGCCAGCGCCATGTCCGCAATCGCATCCGAATGCGGCTTCCGCGTATTCTGGAATTCATCCAGCGCCTGTGCCCGATCGTGCGGATACTTGGCAAGGCACTTTGACAACTCCAGGCAATCCTCAAACGCTGCGTTCATGCCTTGTCCATAAAATGGAACGATCGCATGTGCCGCATCCCCCAGGATACATACTTTGTCCTGCCAGCGCCAGGGGAAACTTCGAACAGTAACGAGTGACCCAGTTGGATTTCTGAAATAGTCTTCGGCAAGCGTGGGCATCAGCGCTGTTGCATCTGGATACTGAGTCCTGAAAAACGCCTCCACATCCGCAGCAGTCTTGAGATTCGCAAAGCTATGCGGCCCAGTCAACGGCCAGAACAACGTGCACGTAAACGACTTGTCGCGGTTGGGGAGCGCGATCATCATGGAACTGCCGCGAGGCCAGATGTGCAGGGCGTGTTCATCCATCGCAAACTCGCCATTGCGAGCTGGGATATGCAGTTCTTTATACGCGTGTTCCAGGTAGGTCTGGCTGTAGTCGAACCGATCGGTCTTCTGCAACTTGCCGCGGACTGGGGAAAATGCGCCATCGGCTCCAAGAATCAGATCGGCCGCAACTCGTTTGATTCCGGCAGCAGTTTCAAACAGTGCGGCGGGTGCATCAAGATCAACATCGGTGCACAGATGGTCGAAGTGCATCTCGACATTGGGATACGCGGCGGCGGCATGAATCAACGCAAGATTAAGTCCGCCACGCGAAACCGAGTTGATCGCATCCTTTGTATCGTGGCTGTATGGCTGAAACACTGGAGCTGCGCCCGGTGTCGCCGCGTGGATCGGGTGGATCATGCGGCCGCGCATGGGAATCGCTTCGGTGTTCATCACCATTTCAGCAAGCCCTGCGCCAGCCAATCCCGAAATTCCTCGAACCGAGAGTGCAAGATTGATCGACCTTCCACCAATAAACCCATGCACGCGCGGGTCGGGCCGGCGTTCGTAGACAGACACTCGGTACCCAGCGCGAGCCAGATAGCAGGCAAGCAGCGAACCGGCGAGTCCAGCGCCGACAATGAGAACGTGCTGGGAACCGTGCTGGGAATTAGGTGCACTCATGTACTGAACACCTCACCCATGACCTGCGCGAGTTTCACGCAGTCGGTGAAAGAGTTATAGAGGGGCGCAGGCGCGACACGGATGACGTTGGGTTCGCGGAAGTCGCAGAATACACCGCGATCGTGAAGGGTCTTTGCGGTTGCGCGGGTTGCGCCCTGAACCACGAGCGACAGTTGAGCACCGCGTGCAGCGGGGTCGGTTGGAGTCAATATCTGCATGCGGTTGCTCATGGCGGACTGGCGCAGAGCCTGTTCAAGGAACCCGGTCAACCGCACAGATTTTGCCCGTAATGCGGCCATGGTTGCCCGGTCAAATATCTCAAGAGATACGCGAAGTGGTGCGAGAGCGAGCACCGGAGGATTGCTCAATTGCCATGCATCCGCGCTCGCAACCGGCACAAAGTCTGGCCCCATCTTGAATCGTGTTGCCGGATCATTGCCCCACCAGCCTGCGAAACGTGGCAATGCCGCGTTGCTGGTGTGGCGTTCATGTACAAACGCACACGCGACCGCACCAGGTCCAGAGTTAAGGTACTTGTACGAACACCACGCCGCAAAATCGCAGTTCCAGGTGTGCAGTTTCAGGTCGATATTTCCGGCGGCGTGGGCAAGATCCCAGCCGACCATGATGCTGCGGTCGTGGCCAAAGCGTGTGATGGTGGGGATATCAAAAAGCTGACCAGTGAGGTAGTTGACGCCGCCCAGCAGCAGCAGGGCGATCGAGTCCTTGTTTTCATCGATCGTCTTAAGAATGTCTTCCGTGCGAAGTGTTGATTCCCCCGCGCGGGGCTTGAGGCGAATGAGTCCTTGTTCAGCGTTGAACCCGGTGTGCGGGGCGTGGAACGCGAGCTGGCTTTTCATCGCGTAGGAGTCAGATGGAAACGCCGTATCTTCAATTACAATCTTGTAACGCGTGCGAGTGGGGCGGTAAAACGAGACCATGAGCAGGTGCAGGTTGGTGGTCAGCGAGTTCATCGCAACTACTTCGTGCGGCAGAGCACCAACTGTGCGGGCAAGGGTATCGCGGACCTCTTCGTGATAGGGGAGCCACGGATGTTTGGCATCCATGTGACCTTCAACACCGAATCGTGCCCAGTCATCAAGTTCCTGGTCGATCGCCGCACGCGTTGCTTTGGGCTGCAGGCCGAGCGAATTGCCTACGAAGTAGAGTGTTTCGTCGGATTTAGACACAGGAAAATGAAACTGCTCGCGGAAATCTTTGAGTTCATCAACTGCGTCGTACGCCGATGCGAGCGTCTTAAAATCAGTTCCCGGCATGTGCCCCCCGGAGGTTGAGAAATTCGCGGGCGGTGCCGCTGAGAAGCATGTTTGCTGCTGTACCGAATTCGGCGTTCATCGACTTGATCAGTGCCCCTGGCCGATCCTCGCCAAGTGGGAAGGGGTAATCTGACCCAAGTGCTACGCGATTGGCTCCGAATTGTTTTACCAGCAATCGCAGTGCATCGG
>SXOY01000130.1 GCA_005776545.1 Planctomycetia bacterium
AACCGCTGGATTATCTTTCGCCGCTGCGGTAGTGGGGGCCAGGTGCGCCACAACCCCTGTCCCGCGCGCCAGACCAGCCTTGAACGGAATATTTAATTTGGTAAGTTCTGCCTGAATGACTTTGCTTGTCCGATGCTCTTCAAACGCCAGTTCCGGATGCGAATGCAGATCTCGCCGCAACTTTGTAATATCCCCGAGCGCAGCGTGGATCTGGGCGCGAATTAGATCAATTGAAGTTATGGGCTTTGGTTCAATCTGCACAGCGGTACCGGTAGAAGGCGTGGACGTGGTGGACATGCCCAACTGTATGGTGGTCCATCACTCGCCGAAAACCTCTTTCACCAGCGAAAGTGCCGCCTGCTCCGCCGCCGCCAGCTTCGCCGGATCGGGCTGAAACGGTGTCGGAATCTCCAACCGCTTGAACTGCGGCTGCGTTTCAACCAGTTTCGCAAACTCTTCCCGCAATTTTTCTCGGACCGGAATGTTCTTCGATTCCGAAAACGCAAGTATGCGCTCCGCATCCGCGGACAATAGAAAATCAAAGAGCTTAAGAGCCTCTTGAGTGTGCGGCCCGCCGCGGACCTTCGCGACGGTGTTGGGAATCATGATCGGTCCCAGACTCTTCAAGCCCTCAGCTTCTTCTTTGGGATCATCCTGCAATTCAAACTTGCAATCAACAGGCCATTTCTCTCGCATCGCGGCCCACACATCATCAGTATCCGTCAACCCCACATCGATCTCGCCCTGACTGATGCCGCGAACCACCGCCGAATTGCTGTCATAGAAGCGCACTTGATTGTTCTTCAACCCAACCAAAAACTCCTTCACAACCTGCCTTGAATTTTCTGCCAGCAACACCGCAATGTGAGTTCGCATCGTCCCAAACTGCGGACGCGACATACCCACTCGACCTTTCCAGACTGGGTCCGTCAGTTGCCGCAGCGTTGTCGGCGCGTTCTCCGGATTCAATCGATTCGTGTTATACGCAAGCACGCGAGCTCGCTGCCCAAACCCGTGCCATGCTCGATCAGAGGCTCGAAGTATCAACGGCCAGCCGCCCGGAAAATCTCCCTCTGACCGCGGCTTGCACGGCTCAAGCACGCCCTCTTTCGCAAGTCGCATCGTGCCGACTAGCTCGCTCGACCACCAGATATCTGCGCGAGTTCCGCTCTCATCCTTCTTCTCATCAATGATCCGTTGAACAAGACCAGTCGATTTTGTGGCTTCGGTGTCGCTGGCTATCTTCACCTTGATGCCGGTCTTTGTCTCAAATTCGCTGGTAAGCGCTCGAACCACGGCGTCATCGGCACTGGTGTAAAGAACCACCTGCCGCTGACCAGGATCAAAATCACTCGGCGATGTGTCGCGACCAGTGACAAACGTGAGCGCCATCACCACCACTGATATGGCAATGACAATCCCCAGTCCGATCGTGCTCCACTTTGTGCGAGTCTTTTCGTCGGCCCAGCGGTCTTTGAATTTGGCTTTGAGATTCTCAAATGCGAAGGATTCGGATTTGGACATGACGGACCCTTCGAAAATTATCTATCAAGATGCAAAACTTCGCCGACTTCGGCTTTCCCTAATGCCTAGTGCCTAATGCCTGTACATTCCAGAGCGACACGCTTGTTCTCAACAATCTACTTCTTATCCACTGGCTTTGCATCAGGCGATGCCGGTGCATCCTTGGGAGCCTGTGCCGGTGCATTTGGCCCAGCCTTTGCCTTTTTTGCTGCCTCTTCCAATCGTCCAAAATAATGCTTCACCGCACCCTGATACTCGCGATGCACACGCATCGTTTCAAATGCCTCCGCCGCCGCACTCTGGCCGCGTTCCACAGCATCGGTAAACTCTGCAACGCTTTCGCCCTTCACCTGTTCGCCATACACCAGTCGTGAAGAAATGATCTGACCCTTCTGGGTCTTGACATTTGCCTTCTCTTTTATGAGTTTGTAATCAGCTGCCTGCTCTTCCGGGCCACGACCGCCACCAGACCGGCCTGGTCCACCTGACCCGCCGCCCTGATTAAATTCGTCGCCTTCCATGAACTCGCCGACCATCTCGTCATTGTGCAACTTGCCGTTCTGATTACCCTGCATGTTGCCGCCCATCTCCTGCATCTGCTGCTGGATGTCCGACAATGCATCTGAGATGTTGTTGGCGTTCTGCTGCGACTGCTCCATCTCCGACAACTGCTCTCCCATCTTGCCCATGGCCTCCTGGCCTTCCTGCGACATTCCATCTTTGCCCATGTTCTGAGCCATCTGCCCCATCTTGTCGCCCATGCTGTTGCACTTCATGCCCGCTTCGCACATCGACTTCGCCTGATCTTCCGCTTTCTTCTGCTCAGGTGTCTGTTGCTTGTCACCGGATTGCTTCTTCTGCTCTTCGAGTTCTTTCTTAAGTTGTTCCTTTGCGGCAGCCGGATCAGTCTGCATCTTCTTAGCGATCTCTTGCGCGGTCTTTTCGTCCAGCCCGGCTTTCTTCAGCGTTTCTGCGGCATTCTTCTGCGTCTGCGAAAGATTCTGCAACTGCTTGGCCATGTTTTGCAATTGTTTGGACATTTGCTCTTTTTGTTCAGATGACATCGAGCCTGCGCCGAGTTTCGCCGACAATTCCTGAAGCGCCTTTTCAGCTTTGCCGAATTCGCCACGCGCCATCATCCGCGACATCTCTTCCATCGGGCCAGGCCCCGGAGCCTTGAGTTGCTCCATCATGTCTTTCATCGCGGCCAGTTCTTTCGCCTGCTCGCTCTCTTTCGCTTCGGTCAGTTTGTCAGCCGCATTCGTGAGCTGTTTCATCGCGCCACGAAGAATCTCATCTGCCTTCGTCGGCTCAGGTCCCGTCTCCGAAAATGGCTCGCCCTTGTCATCTTCCTTCATGGCGATGCCGGCTTTGTCGAGTGCCTTCTTGATCTCTTCCTCAGATTTCTTCACCTGCGACTTCGCAACCACAACATCCGCCTGTTTCTTCACAATCTCGTCCCGCTTCTTGGTCAGGTGCATGAGATCGAAATTCTTCACCGTTGTCCAGATCAAAAGCAACGCCACTCCCGCGGCGACCGGATACGCCCAGGCCCGCGTCCATTCCAATGGAAGCACCTGTGAAACCTTCACCGTTCGCGCCTGCTCTTCAGCAGTTGCAACCATCGAGTGTGCCCAGGGATCAACTTCGCGAGTCTTTTCCAAACACAACGCAGTTGAAAGCGATTCCTTGAGATTGGCCCGTTCATCGACTTCACGTGCAATCGCGAGGCTTGATGGACGCTTCACAAGTACATAGCCCAACGAAGAAACAATCGCCGTTGCCAACAGCCCAAGCACGATCTCGCGATACCCAAGCACAAACCCCGTTGCAGAGTTACTGCTCACGCTGGGTATGACTAATCCCAACACCTGTTGAACCAGTCGCGTCACCAGCAAAACACTGATCGCCCCGGTCAATGTCCAAGGAAGCGAACGCACAAATAGATTCATCCACACGCGGCGGCGTGCTTGTTGAACAACACTGTGAATGTTCTGCATGAAGTGCTCCAGTCTGGCAACTACTTATAGGTGAAAGTGCGGGTTAGGTTGCGATCACAATAATAAGGTACATCGGCTAGACGCGTGAGAGAAGGTGGAGGTTCGGTATTCTCGACGGCGAGTGACCGGTAGGTTACAAATAAGTCCGATAACCATATTGCCGAAACGTGCTTCACGATTCAGGCAACAACCAGTTTTTGAAGCCGCCGAGCCTGAATAAGCACAACCAGCGCGTTTGCCAGCGCAATCGACGCCAGCACTGCCCCAACGAAAAAGGCGATACCAGGAATCTGAACCGGCGCCTGATCGCTGATGAAATAGCCAAACAGGTTCGTGCCCATCAGTGGCCCGACTATCCCCGCCAATGACTGTAAACTGGTAACAGCACCTTGAATCGTGCCCTGTTCATTGTCGCCGACCGACCTCGAAATAAGGCCCTGCACCGCCGGGCCACCAATGCCGCCAACCGACGCAAAAGCAATGATCACATAAACCAGCCAGCCCTTATCGTCGGGAACAAGCCCATAGCAAACATAACCCACAATGACCAGTGCAAATCCAAAGAGCATCGACTTGCGTTCGCCAAGCTTGGGAATGATCTTTCGAACAAGTCCACCCTGAACTATTGCCGCGCAGAAGCCCACAACAAAGAGTGACCACCCAACATCGCGAGGCGTCCATTGATAGCGATGATTGGTATACAAAACCCACGTATTTCGAAGCGAATACTCCGCTGTAAACAGTAGAAAAAGACTAAACGTCAACCCCAGCACAATCTTGTGCTTTGCAAGCGCTGCAAAAGCCGAAAGCGGATTCGTACTCTGCCACGTAAACGGCCTTCGATTCGATGTCTTGAGCGATTCTGGGAGTACAAAGAACCCGTATAGTGCGTTAAGCAGACAAAGCCCCGCCGCCACGTAAAATGGAAGTCGAAGCGTGGTGTCCATCTCTCCGAGCCAGCCACCCAAGAGCGGCCCAAACGTGAATCCCAATCCAAACGCGACGCCTATCACGGCGTAGTTTGAAGCTCGTTTTTCCGGCGCCGAAACATCCGCAACATAGGCAGTTGCTGCTGTAACACTCGCGCCCGTAATGCCATTGACAATGCGCGTCGCATAGAGAAAACTCAACGTAGGGGCAAACGCCATCGCTAAATAATCAATCCCCGAGCCTAGCAATGAAAACAGAATAACCGGCCTGCGCCCGAAATTGTCAGACAGACTCCCCAGTATCGGCGCGAAAAAGAACTGCATCAATGCGTAAATCGCCGCAAGAAACCCAACGTGCGTCGCCGCCAACGCCTCGTTTCCACCGTCAAATTGCTTCACAAGATTGGGTGCGATCGGAATAATGATCCCCAGCCCCAGCACATCCAGAAATATCGTGAAAAAGATGCACGCGAGCGGCGACCGCAGTCGGCTGGTCATTGAAACACGCGGCGGGGTCGGAGCAAGGTTCTGGTCGGTCTGAGGTTGGGAAGGTGCTGTCACAAGTGCCTTTAGAAGCTATCGATGCGAATGGTAGATGCGCCAAAACAGAAAAACCGGCTTTTGTTTGAGACCAAAGTCTAGTACGATTTTGGCACGGCGTTCACGCCATAAAGGGAGAGATAGATGTCAGACACTCACAAATCAACTCGACGGACGCACCGCCTGCTTGCAATCGCTACCTGCTTTGCATGTGCAAACTTTGCACTGGCACAAGATTTCATGCTCGTTGATTGCAGCGGTGTCTCTATTGGCTCTCTCTCAACCAATCCGCCTGATGCGGTCCGC
>SXOY01000131.1 GCA_005776545.1 Planctomycetia bacterium
ACTGAAGCTGACTAAGATCGAGCATGCGCCATTAGAAGATGGGAAAATATTTCGTGCATATGGCTTTGCAGCACTTCCAGAGAACCACGCACTGCGCCTCAAGATCGATGAAGGGCTGAGGCTCATCAGGCTCTCTGGTGAAGCTGATCGGATCTATGACCAGCATGTCGGTCCATACCAACCACGCGAATCCGCCGTTTCCAATGCAATGGCGGCGTGGATTGGCGGACTTTTGCTTGCAGGGTGTGGCATCGGCGCGACCGGTGTTGTGGTCACACGAAAGCGGCTGAAGCGGCGATCGCAGGACTTGCAGGAGAATCAAGAGCACTACCGACTGATGACGGAGAATCTGTCCGGTGTGACGTACCGGTATCTCCAGCTGGAATCCGGCAAACGGCAGATGCTCTCTACCAATTCTCTTTTCCCAATCTGGCAGGAGATTTTCCCGCAGCTTCAACTGGAAAACGTGTTTGGTGAAGGAAACCGAGATGGAGTTCACCCCGATGATGTGAATCGGTTGAACGCCGCAGTGAACGCATCGCGTGAATCGCAAAATCCCATGGAAGTGGAATTCAGGTTGCTGGATGTCCATAAGACCTATCACTGGATTCACGCCAGGAGCTTTGCCAGTAAGCAAACCCAAGGAATCGTGTGGCAGGGAATTCTGCTCGATGTCACGCATCAGCGACTGCTCGCCTCGAGTTTGCATGAAAGTGAAGTGAAATTCCAGGAGATCGTGGAGCATTGCCAGGATGGAATTCTGGCGATCAATTGTCCCAGTGGCGTAGTGGTACAGGCCAATTCCGCGGCGGCCCGGGCACTGTGGCTCAAGAGCGAAGAACTTCTTGGAAAGTCGATCTGTATCCTGATTCCGGAACTCAAGGCTTTGATCGAAGCGGAAAGCCCCAGTGCCATCGAGACAAAAGTCATCTACAAGCCGGTGCCGACAGAAACTCGCGAACTTGAGGTACGCATCAAGTCAATGGAAATCGGGGGACGGAAAGCCGCAGTGATGGTGCTGCGCGATGTCACAGTCCGAGAGCAACTGGCAAGAGAGCGTGCTCGCATCGAAACCGAAATGTCACGCACGCAGAAGCTCGAGGGGCTGGGTGTCATGGCGGGGGGAATTGCCCATGATTTCAACAACATCCTGGTTGGAATACTCGGCAATCTTTCGCTTGCGCAGCGGCAAATCGAATCACATTCCGCCGCATTCGAGACTCTCAAACTCGTCCAGCGATCTGCCGATCGTGCCGCTGACCTGACGTCGAAGCTGCTTGCATATTCGGGAGGGTCTGCATCCGAGCGAACTGCATTTGACCTGGGCAAGGCCCTGCTTTCTTCGCGGGATCATCTGAAAGTCGCCGCCGGAAATCGGTCGTTGCTCAAATTGTCAGCACCAGATGCGCAGGTCGTGGTGCATGGAGATACGGTGCAGATCGAGCAGGTGCTCGTAAACCTGGTTTCAAACGCCGCCGAGGCGATTACCCACGATAACGGGCTTATCGAAGTGAGTCTGCTGCGTGTGGTGCTCGATGGGTCGCGTCCGGATGGGCTGGTCGGAGCAGCCAATCCACCATCAGGCGAGTACGCGAAACTGTGCGTCAAGGATAACGGCTCTGGAATTACTCCTGAATTGATGCAGAAAATTCTCGAGCCATTTGTGACTACAAAATTCGCAGGCCGTGGTCTTGGCTTGTCGGCAAGCATGGGAATCGTCCGCGCTCATGGTGGGTATCTCTGCATCAAATCTGCGCCCGGCGCAGGCAGCGAATTTGTTGCGTTCCTGCCACTCACTCATGCTCCCGTAGGAAAGCCAGCAGAAACAGGAGATGCGAGACTCGAAGGCTTCAAACCCCTTCACCGAACCGTACTTGTGGTTGATGATGAGCAGATGGTGAGAGACACCTTGCGTGCCATGTTCAAGTCAATTTCGGTGGCAATGCTCGAAGCCGAAAATGGTGATGCTGCGATTCAAGCAATCAAAGCTGGTCCGGTTCCCGATTGCGTTCTGCTCGACATTACTATGCCGGGAAAAGACGGTTACAAGACGCTTGCCGAAATCCGAGGATTACTGCCCGAGCTTCCCGTAATTCTCTGTAGCGGGTTTTCGCGATCAGTGCAATCCCCGCAGTTTGTTGCCGACAAAAAAATCAGTTTCCTTGCAAAGCCATACACCGTTGATGAGCTTTCCATTCAAATTGAAAAAGTGACTTCCAAGCCCCTTTCGCCTCAGCTTCCAATCTGATCAGTTCAGGCCTGGTAAAGCTTGGCCCAGTCGGCCCAGAACGTCGGGTAGGTCTTGGCAACACACGCTGGGTTGTTGATCCACACATTGGGGCGACGAAGTCCGATGAGTGCGAGCGACATGGCCATTCGATGATCGTCGTATGTTTCAAATTGCACCGGCTCTACGGCCTGAGAGCAATCGATTCCCTGTGCTGGTGGAATCAATCTCATGACATCCATATCACCATCAACCGGGCTTTCCACAATCACACCGATCTTGGCGAGTTCCTTAGTCAAGGCTGCAACGCGGTCGGTCTCTTTGACGCGAAGTGTGCGAATTCCGCGGATAGTGGTGGGTCGTTTTGCAAAGCTTGCAACAGCCGCAAGCGTCATTACCGCATCGGGCATGCGAGCCATATCGATCTGAAGTGCGCCGATGTCATCATCATTACCACGCACAGTAAAGCGATCGCCCCCGACCATCACTTCGCTGCCGCATTGCTCGAGGAGTTTTGCAAATCCGGCATCGCCCTGACCTGAACGAATCGGAACGCCTTCGATCGCACAGCGTGCGCCGGGCACCAGTGCGGCGGCGGCCCAGAAATAGGTTGCACCGCTGGCATCCGCCTCAGTGGTGTAATCAAACGCCGGAAGGTGTGGATCAACACTGTTTTGCGGACCGACTCGCAAGACCCGCATGTCTTCACTGGTGCGAAGGTGCGCCCCAAGTTGCTCAAGCAGGTTGAGAGTCATTTCGATGTATGAGGGGCTGGTGATGTGGCCCGTGAGTCGCAGCGTGACGCCACCTTGCAGGAATGGGCCAAGCAGGAGCAGGGCCGAAATAAACTGGCTTGACTGGGTTGGAGGAATATCAAGTCGAATTGACCGGATGGGTTCCCCATTCGAGCGAACCTGAATCGGTGGGCATCCCGGCTTGCCGCCCGCAAGGTAATCAACATTGCCGCCGGCTTGGCGAAGTGCCTGTACCAGCTCAGCAATCGGGCGTTCCCGCATCCGTTGATCGCCGTCGATAACAACTGGAAATTGGGAGAGCAGTGCCGCCGCTGCCAGAAAACGTGTCGCCGTTCCAGCGTTCCCCAGATTCAATTCCGCACCTTGTTTCCAGGCACCGTTGACACCAGTAACTCGCAGATCCGGTTCAAGCGATGTGCCGCTGGCTGGTTCTATGGTCTCGATCGACGCACCAAGAGCTGTCACCGCGGAAATCATCCGCTGGGCATCTTGCGCCTGGATAAGTGGTCTACGGATGATGCTCGTGCCGCGAGCAAGTGCGGCAAGGAGCAACGCTCGATTGGTCAGGCTCTTAGAACCTGGCGGACGAATCGAGATATTAAATGGGTGCAATGTGTGTCCGCCCGGAGCAATCGGGGTGATTGCAATCCGCGCAGGAAAACGGTCGAGTGGTTGACTGAGCAGAGAAAGCACGTGATTTACCCTGGCGACGAAGGTCTCCAAGGCCCTGTTCTACACACGGTTTTGAGGACTCCAAATCCTCTCAACCGGAAGGCACTGAAATTTCCCAGGCTCCACCTGGATGTACACCGCATGTCCCTGTACGCAGGAGTTTGACCCGGCGTTCCAGGGTTTTGCTCAGGTTGACGATTCTCGACGAATTACCGCGACTACATCTTCCACCGGAATGACAAAAAGTCTGTTGTCTGTATCTAGATCGACCGGTATCGCGTTCTTGGGGTTGAACAGCACTCGGTCGTATTTTTCGAGTGAATAGTCGGCATCGCGCTCGATCTGGGTCGAAATCGCAATCACGCGGCCTGTAATCGTGGGAATCTCAATCTTGTCCGGAAGGTGAATTCCGGCCCGGGTTTGTTTCTTGTCTTCGTCCTTACGGATCAAAACGCGCTTGCCAACTGGCTCTACGACCTCGAGCGTTTTGGGCTTGTTTCTGGGCTTGGAAGACTCGCTTTGGCTCATGACCGAAGATGGTATGCCGCTGACCCGGTTACAGACCGGGTTGCAGACCGAGATTGAATCGCTATCCTACCAAGAGTTCGCGGAATCTCTATTCTTGGAATCAGGATCTATGCAACAGCTCTTTTCACTTATTCGCGATGTGCAGGATTATCCCAAGCCGGGGATTGTGTTTAAGGATTTTACGCCGCTATTGCAGGATCCGCGAGCCTTGGCGCTGGCCGTTGAACTCATGGTAAATCCATACCGTCGTTCGCATGTTGATGTGGTTGTAGGGGCGGAATCGCGTGGGTTCATATTTGGGACGGCGATCGCACAGACCTTGTCAGCGGGTTTTGTACCGGTTCGCAAGCCCAAAAAGCTGCCGCGGGCGGTTCATAGTGTGACGTATGACCTCGAATATGGGACTGATACGTTGGAAATGCACGCAGATGCGCTTCGGGCGAGCGATCGGGTGTTGGTGGTTGACGATTTGCTCGCAACCGGTGGCACTCTGACCGCGTGTACGGAACTGGTTCGAAGGTCACATGCCCAGATTGTCGGGATTTCGGTGTTGATTGAGTTGGTGGCGCTTCGAGGCCGGGAGCGACTTGTTGAAGTGGGGGATGTGCATTCGGTGCTGAAGTATTGAGATTGGGTGAGTTGGTTTGGGTAATACAGGCACTAGGCACTAGGAAAACAAAGGCAACCCAAAGAACAAGGGCCGACAGCGGTATTGGTTTTGCTGGCAATGTTATGTGCAAAAAGAACAAGTCCCGCCACTTTCGTGACGGGACTCGCGGAATCGTAATCGTGTGAGATCAGTCAACTGATACTCGCATCGAAGCTAACTATTAATTAGCGACGACGACGGGCAGCAGCCAAGCCACCGAGGCCGAGGAGGGCCAAGGAACCTGGGGTTGGGGTGAGCAGTTCGACCGTGGCGGTCTGAACGGTCACGGCTGCGCGGCTGAACTGGCCACCACCTGAGGTACCGCCAGCAGCGGTCAGGTAGATACGGACGGCCTGGTTGAGGGTGCCGTTCATGATCGCGCCGAGTGTGGCGGTGTGGTCAGCGCCACCGATGTTGAAGGTGTAGGTCATCATGGTGACAGGGTTGTTGGTGTTGAAAGCGCCACCGAGTGAGAGCTGTGTGCCCTGACCAGTTGCGCACCAGCCGGTGCCAGCGCCAGCGGCGGC
>SXOY01000132.1 GCA_005776545.1 Planctomycetia bacterium
AGCTCCATCGTCGACGCGAACGCTTCCGGAAAGCCCGACGTGTGCACACAAAATCACGGACCGCCCGACAATGACACCGTGACCAATCTGCACCAGATTATCTATTTTGGATCCGGCGCCGATTCGTGTCGAACCAAATTTCGAGCGATCAACACATGAGTTGGCACCAATTTCAACATTGTCTTCGATCACGACATTGCCGATATGCGGGATCTTCACCAGACCGCTGGAACTTGGCCTGTACCCAAACCCGTCCACCCCGATGATCACGCTCGCGTGCAACACCACGCATTTGCCAACGATCGTCCGCGGGTACAGCACAACATTTGGGTGAAACTCACACCCATCACCGACCTGGCAGTCATTGCCAATCGATACGCGTTCACGAAGTATGACGCCACGACCAACAGTCGATCGAGCACCGATGACACAATGTGGACCAACATACGAAGTAGAATCAACCTTTGCCGTTGCATCAATAACCGCAGACGGATGAATTCCTGCGGGGCGTGCCTCGGGTTTGGCATCAAGCATCGCCAGCAACTGAACCAGCGCCATGTCTGCATCAGGAACAATGAGCAACGCCCGACCCGGCCCAGTCGCAAGGCGACACTCTTCAGACGCGGCCGCGGCGGCAATAATTGCAGTCCCCGCTTTACTGGCCGGCCACATCTTTGCAAACTTGGCATCGCGGATGAACGTGATCGAATCTGCGTTTGCAAATTCGAGATTGGCAACTTCACGCACTACCACATCTGCCGAGCCAAAAACTTCAGCGCCAAGCGTGCTTGCAAGTGCTCCAGATGTCGTCGGAAAACACACTCGATGAACTCCTGTCGCGTGCCCGCCGCATTACTTGGACTTTCCTGCCTCGTATTCATTATTCATAAGGGTCAATACCCGTTCAGTAATATCAAGCGATGGATCGGCAAACAGCACGCGACGCTGGTTGATCGCACTGCCGACTTCTTCAACGGGCCGACCCTTTGGCGGAACAATTGCGCGATCGTCGGCAAGTACCAGTTGATACCCCTCGCGCTTGGCAATTGCATCCACCGCGGCGATCACCTTGGCGTGAATGTCCACCAGAATGTCACCGGACTCAATTTCTGTGAGTTGTTTGTATGCCTGAAACTGAGCCTCGAGCGTTGCACGCTTGACGATCGCCTCGGCCCGCGCCTTGACTTCCTCTGGCGAACCCACTCCAAGCACCTTCGTGCTCTCAACAAGGTTCTCAAGCTCTTTCTTTGCCTTATCGAGTTCAGCCATACGGGCATCGGCACGAGTCTTGAGCGCCTCGTTCTTCGCTTTGATCTCGGCGGACTTATTGATCGCGGCCTGCATATCAACAACCGCAACCGCTGTCGGTGCGGCCGCAAGCGATGTGGCAGTGCGGTTGCTTAGAGCAGTAACGCTGGTAGCAGCCAATCCGGCGGTAACAACTAGTATGAGAGCGGCGGCAGAGAACTTCATCGAAAACCTCTTTTTATTGTGTGCTTCTCAGCGAAGTGTGTTCAACTCGCCAATCACACCGAAACTGTCTAGAACGGAACATCTATATTAAACGTGAACAGGCGTTTCTTGTCGCCTGGCCCCTTCTTAATCGGAAAACCAAAATCAAATGCCAGTGGAGCGGGCGAAAGCTGACGAATGTTCACACGCAACCCGAGTCCCACGCTGGCGCGATAGGGCGAAAACCCAATACCGTCACTGACAGTACCGGTGTCAATAAACGCTACACCCGCTAGCAGATCTTCATACAGCGGAACGCGAAGTTCCGGTCCAAAGAAGAACGAGAACGTGCCACCGACAGGCGATGTTCCCTGCTCGCCATTGTCATTGCGAATCCCTTTTGGCGAAACGGACCGGAACGCAAAACCTCGCATCGACTGGCCGCCCATATACAACCGCTCGTAGAGCGGCACCTTGTCGTTGCCGCCGGTGATATACGCCACTTTGGTGGTAAGGCTCAGAGTTGTGCGACGACTGAGATAATCCTCGCTCAGTGGAATGTAGATTCGATGCTCTGCTCGCACCGATGTGTATGTAAAATCGCCGCCCGCTGCACCAATCTGTTCAATCCCCGCTTCAAAAACCGAACCCTGCGTGGGAATGAACGGGCTGTCAAGCGAAGACCGGCGAGCGGTCAGACCGATGCCGCTGATAAATTTCTGATCAGCAACTTCGTACGCGTCTTTGGGTCCATCCACCGGAATGTCTTCGAGCTTGATGCCTTCAATTCGCGCCGGAACCGCAAGCGTCCAGCGTTTGCCAAATCGCCGCCCCACTGATGCCTTGGTCCCAAACCGAGTCTCGTTGTACTCTGAATAATCCGCATTATCCAGATACACAGCCGTTGACAGCGAGTAGTCAGATTCCATCACGTATGGATCCATCAAGCTCAGCGAATAGCTCTGATACCTCGTACCGGGAGCAATGTTGATACGGAAGGTCTGCCCCGCGCCACGAAACGACCGCCCCGACCAGAACTCGTTCCACGACTCTGGTGTATCAAGCAGATCAAAATTGCGTTGCGTCACGCCAAACCGCGCAATCACACCGGAATCTGATCCAAGTGCTGCACCGAATTCAAACGAACCCGTGTTCGTCTCATCAATCTCCACTAGCACGTCGCGATAATCCGGATTCGCCGGATCAGGACTCTGAGGAGTCACCTTCACGCTGCGCGGCGCGAAAATATTCAGCTCTTCCAGTCTCTTCTTTGTTTCTTCCAGTGCCGAGCGATCGAGCGGACGCTCAGGACGAACCTGAACCTGGCGCAAAATCACATCTTTCTTTGTCAGCACATTCCCCTGCACCTCAATAATGCCGGTGCGATACGCTTGCCCTTCATTCACCATCAGCAACATGTCAACCTGCTGCGAACCGGGAATACGCAACTCTCGCTTCTGCACCTGTACATCGGTGTACCCGAGCTTTCCGTACGCCGCTTCAATTGCACTAATCGAATTCGCCAGCCGCTGCTCGGAATAAATATCTCCCGG
>SXOY01000133.1 GCA_005776545.1 Planctomycetia bacterium
GAGGGTGATTGGTTGAAATTGCAATCCGGACTCCAGAGTGGGCGAATACGAGAATGGGAATGTACACAAAACTGCCAGCAGATGCAACAGAATGTCGGTGGAGGGACGCGATTTGCCGGAATGAGGGCAGGGGCACACTCAATATCGGTTGAATGGCGCTGATTTGGCTTACGATTCAGATGTCGAACCAGTTAAGATGGTGTCTTTGGGCCTCGGCAAGGAGCTGTCAATGATCAAATTCAGCGCGATTCAGAGCATTGCCTTGTTTTCAGCTTTGAGTATCGCAACTGCGGTAATGGCAGATGACTTGTTTTTCGCGGAGATCTCACCGGATTTTTCGGGAGGGAGCGTCAGCCGAGTGAGACCGGATGGGATCGGACTAACGCGAATTGTGCAAGTCGGGGCGGGGGTTCGCTCCATCGCGGTTGATTCGTTGGAGCACAAGGTCTATTGGACAGATGTTGACAACTTTGTAATCGCACGCTCAAACCTCGATGGCACCAGCAGCGAGAATGTCATTTCCTCATCGCTCGTGTTTCCATCGGCGATTGCGATCGACGCGTTGGGGCGGAATATCTATTGGCTCGATCAAGACACGTCGCTTTCCCGCACAAATACAGATGGAGCAAATCTCTACGTGCTGCATCAGACGACGACATATCGCGGCATTGCGATTGATGTGCCGCGGAACAGAGTCTATTGGAGCGTTTCTGACACAGCATCTCGAGGACGCATACTGGTTTCGCATCTTGATGGTTCTGATGTTGCAACAGCAGTTTCGGGCAACTTGCCGAATTTCCGGCCCGGAGCGATTGCCCTTGATGCAGCGGCGGGGAAACTCTACTGGACAGATGCGATTGCAAAGCTCGTATGCCGCAGCAATGTAGACGGAACGAACATTGAAACGCTGTGGACCGGCGACGACACGTACAGCCCGCGAGGAATCGCGCTTGATCTGGAGCATGGTATCTTGTACTGGGGACGCGATACCTCTACTGAGACGATGGAAGGTGCGATCATGCGGGCCAGCCTCGATGGGTCAGGGCCAGAGACCATTCTCAGTGGCATTGGGCTTGTGAACTACCTTGAGTATGTTCCGGATTGCCAAGCCGACTTCAACGCCGATGGAACACTGGATTTTTTTGATTACCTCGATTTTGTCAGCGAGTTTGCCAGTAGTTCCGCGAGCGCAGATTTCAATCACGATTCGGTCATTGACTTCTTTGATTATCTCGACTTTGTGCTGGCGTTCAGTGGCGGGTGCTGAACTCGACTGCGTCGGCTGGCTAGAGAGTCTCGAATCGCGACAAAGTGATTAGTTCCTGGGAGATCCCAAGTTCGCTTTTTTCAGCACTGAGTGAATGAGTTGATGCAGCGTGTCGGTCAGGAACGGCTTCGCAATAAATGTCATTCGCTCAGGATCTACACCGTGCTGGACGATGATTTCGTCGGTATGACCGGACATGAATATGACTGGAATCGGTAGTTTGGTGAGCACTACCTCAGCGAGCTGAACGCCGCTCATTCCCGGCATTACGACATCGGTAAGCATGAGGTGAATAGGTTCATGGGTCGACTCGATCATCCGCAGCGCGTCGGTTCCCGAAGCTGCCTCAATCACCGTGTACCCCGCAGTGCGCAACCCTTCGCCAATCAACTCGCGGACGAGTCCGCTGTCTTCTACGAGCAGCACTGTCTCGGTTCCGGCGGGAGAAGTAATTGCAATTGGAGCAACTGGTTGCGTTGTTGATACATCCAGAAGTACACGCGGCAGGAATACACGCATTATTGTGCCGCGGCCAAGTTCGCTGTGCACGGTCATATGGCCGCCACATTGCCGCACTATTCCATGGCAGGTAGCCAGACCCAGGCCAGTTCCTTTTCCTGCAACTTTGGTGGTGAAGAAAGGCTCGAACAGTCGAGCCTGGACTTCTGGAGTCATGCCTGTTCCTGTGTCACCGACAGAGATCACGACATATTCGCCCGGATGAGCATCTATTCGCGCCTGACAGTGATTTGCATCAAGGACTGCGTTGCTTGTTTCGATAGTCAGGACGCCACCTTCAGGCATGGCATCGCGTGCGTTCACCGCGAGATTCACCAGCACTTGTTCAAGCTGTGCAGCATCCACTCGTACATTGCCTGTGTCTTCATCAAACGCCGTTCGCAATATAACATCTTCGCCGATGAGTCTCCGCAGCATTGATGACAGCCCCGTAGCGATGTCGCGAGGACACAAGACCTTTGGTGCAACAACCTGTTTTCTCGCAAAGGCGAGCAATTGTCGCGTGAGATCCGCAGCGCGTTCTGCCGCACGTTGCGCTTGCGAAAGTGACGGCAACACCGGATGATCGGGGCCGAGTCGACGCGAGGCGAGGGCAAGGTAGTTGAAAATCGCCATGAGAATGTTGTTGAAATCATGGGCGATACCTCCGGCGAGCCGCCCCACCCCTTCCATCTTCTGTGACTGAAGTAATTGAGCCTCAAGCCGCTTGCGTTCGGAAACATCTCTGAGAATTACGGTATAGAACTGCTGAGACCCGACCTGGACATGCGAAATCGAAGCCTCCATGGGAAACTCAGTCCCATCTGCCTTTACTCCGCTGATCGTTCCCAAATGCCCCATTGCCCGTGTAGTGACACCGGTTTTTCCAAATGCTCGCATGTGGCTGCCATGCGATGCATGTGAACGAGCGGGGATAAACCTGGTGAGTGCGCCACCAATTGCCTCACTTGCTGATACACCAAATATCCGCTCTGCTGCCGCATTGAACAGCACGATCTGATGAAGTTCATTCACCGTGACAATGCCATCCATAGCAGAATCTACGATGCGCTGGAATCGCCGCTCACTGTCAACACTTGCGCGAGCCGAGGGATGGTCTGACACGTC
The DNA here is from genome assembly GCA_005776545.1 of Planctomycetia bacterium. The sequence goes on from SXOY01000133.1 coordinate 2,894, forward strand.
AACCGTCAACACGACAATCGTGCCTGAATGGTCCCGCGAAGCGAGCAGCCTCGTCCAACCGCTCGAACCATCCGAACATAGATCGCAGGTTAACTCCGAGCGTTCACCACTTACCAATTCCCGCATTCCATGTGCCGCGATCCCTCCCCAAGATAGTCCGCTCAGCACTTCGATCAGATTTCTTCCCACTGGTACCAACGACGCCAGAGTACCTGGGCGAGTCGCCCATGCCTCATTGGTAAATTCAACACGACCGGTACGATCCAAAGTCGCGCAAGGCGTAGGAAGCGAAAACAAACTTGCGCTTGGTGTCCCTTCAGGTTTCCGGTTTTCACTCATTGGTTCAGAAGGCTCAGACATGGTGATTGATCTTAGAAGTACGGCCCTGCACTCCCTCATTCTATGGAGTGCGGCTCAGCTCCTGGTTGAGGATCAAATAATTGTTCGGTCCTCGAAACTACCAACGTTCTGTGCTGACATGCACGTGTTGACGCGTACAATCGGGCATGATTGCTCACCTTATCGGAACTCTGGTACTTTCGGGTTTTCTCATCGCCGCCGGCTGCGATAACAAGAAACCTCAGCCGCCACTAAAAACCCCAACTGCGATGCCAGTCGCACCAGCGCCAACGGCGACAGTCCCGGCTGCTACACCCGCACCTGAGGCGGCAAACTCGACAGGCCCCGTTGTGTCAGTGCTGGGCGCATCACTCACGCTTCCTCCATCTTGGAAACGCAATCCGCCCGCAAATCAAATGCGGCTTGCCGAGGCCACAGTTCCAGATGCTGGTGGCGATGCTACTAAATCATGCCTAGTTGTATTTTCTACTGCTGGTGGCACGGTTGATGACAATATCGCCAGGTGGAGCGGCCAGGTTCGCGATAGTGCAGGTCAGCCAGTGAAAGGCACTCCTCAGACGCAGACCATCGGAGGTCTCAAAATCAGTGTCGTTGAACTTACTGGTAGCTTTGCCGGTATGGACGGAGCAGCAAAAGAAAACTGGACACTTCGCGGCGCGATTATCGAAGCACCGCAGGGACTGGTTTTTATCAAAATGACTGGCCCAGCGGCATCAGTCACCGCCGCGACCCGCGACTTTGACTCCCTGGTGCAAAGCCTCAAGAAATCCTGATTCTCGAATTGGGCTTTAGTTCACAGACAACAGAGTTCATGGGAACGACTTGATCAGAAGTCTCGTTGTGCGCAACCGCCTTCTGATGGCGTCGGTACTTCAACGCTATGTGAAATCTGTAACCGAGCATCAGCGCCAGACTCACCACGTACGCGCAAAGAGTGGCTGAAGAATCGCTCATTGCGGCACTCCTGACACGGGATATTGAGCCAGGTCATTTTCATTGCCCGCGCTGACTCGCACTCGAGACAGCATGAATCGCGAGGCGATTGTGCCGCCGGAAAGCAGAGTTATCGCGGCAAGCCAGACCCACATGGTTGGATACATCTGCGGTGTCAACCCTGAATCAGTCGGGTGAATATCGGGAAGAAGTTTGAGTGAGAGAAACAGCAAGGGAACATCTAGGAAAGCGACTATTCCATATACCGCGCTGACAATTGCCCTGCGCTGCGGCGAACGAATTCGGAATCGGATTGCCAGGTACACCGCATAGAGCAACCACAACACCAGACTGAACGACAGTCGCGGGCTCCACATCCACCACACACCCCAGGCCACCTTGGCCCAGCAGACACCAGTGAGCATGAGCACGGTTCCATTCATGACCGTCACTACCGCCGCCGCATGAGCTAGATCATCCCAACATTCGCGCCGGCTGCCTATGAAGCCAACACTGGCAATACATACAACAAGCGCGGCAACAAACGTATTGCCTGCAACGGGAAGGTGAAGGTAGAGCAGTTTCTGGATCGGGCCCATTGCCGAATCGGATGGCGCATAGATCGCCATCACCGCTCCGACAATTAACAACACGATCGTCGTCCAAAAGAGAACATGTCCAGCCCATTGGCGCCAATGGTTCATGCTGCACCTGCAATCACCCTTCACAACTCCATGCCTGCTCAGGGTGGTATTCCGTCGGTGAGAACCTCAAGGCACACCGCGCGCGCGGCAACGCCCTGCAAATGCAGTTGCAATCCGGATGCCAGTTTGTTTCAAGAACATGGACCTTTGAATTAGGAGCGAACGAGCAACAAGTCGGCGCAACAATTCTCAATTCCCTTCCAATCCTGGGAGAACTACACACCTGGTCTTTCTCGAATCCGAGAATCTTCGATCAATTCGTATGGCAATTCAGACAGAGTTTGCTTCCCTGATTACTCATAACGAGTTTGGCCGGCTCGCGAGAGTACATGCTGTGACAGGTTGCGCATGCGATGTTCCCCTGCGTCAATCGAATTCGCCGATCCAATGAGCTTGCCGAAGCCAAGTTGAAGTCCCCACCTTTGGTACGTTCTGTGACCTTCATAGGTACACCAACAGGATGATCCGCTGGGCCATCAAAGCCCTGCTGGATTGAATGCCCACCAGCCACACTCGCGGCCGTACCGTCGTGGCAACTCATGCAGTCTTTGCTCTCCTGATCCAATCCGTCAATTTTGCCTTGGATTAGGCCGATATTACCGGACGTAACATGTGCTTTGCCGTAAACAAGGCTATGGACTGCTTCGGTTCCCGTGGAAGCACCCGAATGACATTCCACGCACAACCCGGTGGGGTTTCCGCCGCGAACCCCTACTTTTTCCCTTGTTGTTTCATGTGCAGACCCAGCATCATGGCAGGTCAGGCATGTCAACTTTCCTTGAGAAAGCGGCAGAGCGCCCCCAATCGCCATCGTCGGCACAACGTCTAGTGGATGTGTTTGCGTTGGCTCAAATTGATGGCACGCGACACAGTCAGTTTTCGCTTGCGTATTCGCATTTTCCTGCGTTATCGCTACTTTGAGGCTTGGCGAATCTCCTGTCCCGGTGATTGGAGTTTCAGCGGCCTGGGCTGCAACCAACATCATCGCAGAGATTACGGCAAATCCGACCCCCAAGTACCCCAGACGCGGCGTAGCAAAACGAGACATCGTTCGAGTATTCTGCATGATGATCTCCTCTCAGTGAGGGGATCGACACTGCCGCTCAACAGCTTGCGAACCAAGGTGCATTGTCTCTCAGGACTTGGTGCGCAGGCGGCCCAAACCCTCTCATCGGCAAGAACCGCATAGCTTGCCAACCTCGTTATTTCAGCAAAAACGCGGTTTTTCTATCGGGATTTAGTTGGCACAGATCTTGCATCATTATTGATGTCTAGTCGTCTTGTGGTCAGTGGATTCTTGGACGGACCAGAGATCCCCGGCCCATGTTTGTGAAAGGAAGATTCAATGAAACTCTCTACTCTCCTAATCGGATCTCTCGCACTCGCTGGCATTTGCGGCACCGCACAGGCACAGATCACAAATTCTGCCCACGATTTCAGCTCATACAGCTGGTCGGGTGGCGAAATTTGCCGTCCATGCCATACTCCTCACTTTGGTAACATGGCTGCTGGCCGGCTCTGGAACCACACACTTTCGACAGCGACTTACACCCTCTTCGGCGGCACCAGCGGCACATCAGCCGACTTTGATCGCGAAAGCCGCCTCTGCCTCTCCTGCCATGACGGTACTGTGGCCCTCGACAGCTTTGGTGGCATGACTGGTACGAACTTCATTCCCGGTGGAGCAAACATCGGTACCGACTTGAGCAACGATCACCCCATCGGTGCCGAAGCGATTTACCCAACCACCACCAGCACTCGCTTCAATCCACAAACCACCGATCACAAGGTGACAAGTACATGGGGCAGCCTGCGGTTGAAATCCTGGACCGACACCGCAGGTATCGAACAATTCGTGGTGGGCTGCCGCACATGCCACAATGTGCACAACAGTGGTAATTACGACCACATGCTGTACTTTAGCAACGCATCGAGCCATCTCTGTCTTACTTGCCACATCAAGTAATCGCAGAGTCGGAGCTCGGCTAAGTCCAGCCTGTTTTACACGCGCGTTCCGGTCGCCTCTGCAGCGACCGGAGCGTTTTTTTTCTGCCTCGTGATTCCTGCCGCTGCACTTGACCCCAAATAACGCGCCGAGTTGGCACCGCATTTGCACACTTCCCAATTATGGCAAACTCAAATTCCCCCAAGGTCAGGTCTTTCCAGCGAGTTCTCTTTGTTGCAGGAATCACGGCAACGAGCCTGTTCTCACTTCCAGGGTGTTCATCTGGACCAAGTACCGCGCCTCGGGCAACAACTACCTCCAAGTTCTCTTTTTGGCCCTTGGCTCCAGATGAGCCGCGAATTCAATTCCTGGGGGCATTCAATTCCAGCGAGGATGTCGCTCCAACCCAGTCTACCGGACTAGAGAAGATCGTGTTTGGAGCAGAAGCTGTGCGACCGGCGTTTGTGAATAAGCCATATGGGGTCGCAATACGGGACGGCAAGATCTATGTGTGTGACATTCGCGCCAAAGCGCTCGTTGTTATGGACCTTGCCAAAAAGCAGACCCGACTGGTTGGTGTCACCGGAACAACAAGGTTGGAGCGACCAGTCGCGGTAGCAATCGCCGACGACGGCATGATCTTCGTCGCCGATGGAATTCACGGCGCAATCCTCGTCTTTGATCGCAACGAACGCTTCGTTCGCTCAATCTCCATTCCAAAGCTCAAGCCAGCATCACTTGCGATGAGCGGCGATCGCCTGTATGTCGCCGATATGGGGCGCCAACAAATATTGATTGTTGACAGCAAGAGTGGCCAGCAGATTGGCGAAATAGGCAGCGTTGGCGATGAACCCGGTCAGTTTCGCCTCCCCATCGGAGTCTCGACCGACAAAGCCGGAAACGTATACGTCGCTGACATGATGCGTTGTAATGTTCAGAAGTTCTCCGCATCAGGTTCGTTCGTGTCGACCGTCGGCGTCCAAGGTGACCATGCGGGTGGTTTCGCTCGACCAAAACACCTTGCTCTTGATAGCGACGGCATTATGTATGTCGTAGACAGCAGCTTTCAGAATGTACAGATGTTTGACGGCGAGTTCAACCTGCTTATGCACTTTGGTGCCGCCGGCGATTTCCCCGGTGCCATGAATCTCCCGGTTGGCATCGCCGTCACTGACACTGGCATCGAGTTCTTCAAAGACCGCCTCCATCCGGGCTTTGCCGCAAAACGCCTCATCGTTGTGGCAAATCAGTTCGGCGATAGCAAAATCTCCATTTACGCGATGGGGGAACGCAAGTCCAATTACGCTCTCTCTGATCTCTCTGCTGCTGCCGCCGATGTTCAATCAGGCGTGGGCACACCTTCGGCTGAGGCCCTCAAATTCCAGAACATTGGCGGCGTAGAACCTGGTCCAGATGGAACAGTCCCCGATTCGCCCCAGGAACCTGCGGCCGACCCGCTGCCACCAACGGTGCCACAGCCCCCCACAAAGTTAACCGGGGCGGACTCCAAGCGGATGAAACAAACTGCACACATTGCTGCCCCGTCCCAATATCACAAGTATTGGAAGAGCGTTGCATCACTGATGGCGCTGGCCGCGGTGTTCTGTATCTGGACCAGTTGCACTGTGACAAAAAGCAACTACCCTACGTTGAGCTTCTTATTTGACGGGGTGCCCAACCCCGATGCACCCGCCGCTGGAACTGGGAAACCCGGTGACACTGCGATCGCAGCGATTGTCGTAGAACACCCGCCATTCAAGGAAGAAAAGTGCGAGGCATGTCATAAGACTCAATACCGCCCCTCTCGCAACGACCCCAGTGCATGTCTCAGTTGTCACAAAGGGCTGACCGACAAACACACGTGGAC
>SXOY01000134.1 GCA_005776545.1 Planctomycetia bacterium
CGGCATCAGGGAATGCAAGATCCGGAAAAGCGCAGCTTCAGGCTACTGCAATTCGATGCTGGCGATTGTTACATCGTCAGCAAATGCGATATCGCCGGAGGTGTTGGGTCGTGAGAAATCCGGGGCTGTTGCGTGCGTCAGCGCGCTGAGTAATGAATCAACATCACTGTGCGGGTCGGTTCCGCGTGCAAGAGCTTCAACCGTCCTGGCGAATCCGAATTCTTCACCAGTGGGGAGGCGTTGTTCGTGTACGCCATCGGAATACAAGATCAGGCGAGAGTTCTTGGTGAAAGCTATCGATTCACTCGAGTATTCAAAGCCGGGCACCACGCCGACAGGCGGGCCGCCGCTGCTTTCGTGCCGCACGGGTGCAAGGCTGCCGCATCGAGTCAACCAATAGCCGTGTCCGGCATCGCAGAACTTGATTACGCCGTTGCCTTCCAAGGGGTCGATGACTGCAGCGAAGAGGGTGACAAAACTCCCAGAAGGGCATCGTCCATCGAGATAGGCATTGAGCACCATGACCGCTTCTTGCGGGTCGGCTGTTCGCATCAAGATTGCGTGGAGGTGGGATTGAGCTGCTGCCATGAGTACTGCTGCTCCCGCGCCTTTGCCTGCGACATCTCCCAGAAAAACTCCGAGCTTTCCTCCATCGAGCGGAAAGACATCGAAGAGGTCGCCGGATACAAATCGTCCAGGTCGAGAGTGCATGGCGTAGCGAAATTGTCGACCGCCGCTGGCACCGAAGGTTCGTTCGGGCGGGGGCAGGATCAGTCTTTGTGCTTCGCGGGCGGCATGCAATTCCACTTGCACAGCTTTCTGCCGAGTTTCCAGTTCTGCACGTTTCAGGTTTGAAAGCGAGAGCCCCGCGAGTCTGGCGACAGCGGAACAGAATGCCGCGGCATCGGACTGCACCTGACGCTCTGCGCCGCGAGCATCGAGGTAGATGAGCGCAACCAGTTGGCCGCCAAACATCACAGGGGCACAGAGTGCTGAGTGAATACCCAGCGACATGATTGATTGGCCGTAGTCTGGAGTGGAACTTTTTTGTCCAGCATCAAGCCGCACAACGCGGCCTTCGCCGGCGGCTTTGAGGAGCGATCTCGAAAGCCCGAAAGCAAGTGTCGTTGTGGGGCCTGAAGGGTCGCGTGCCGCGATAAGCTGTACTTCTCCCGCAGCCTCCAGGGGTCGAACAAACGCACCGCGGGGAAACCCGGTACCGCGGAGAATCACATCAAGCGCTGTTTCTGCCATCAATTTTTCGCTTGGCGCCGATGCGATTGCGCCCGCACTTTCGAGCAACAGGTCGAGTTTGGCCTGAGCGCGAATCGAAAGTTCACGCTCGGGAATCTGCTCGACTTTCGCGGCAAGTGCCGGGTCGTTGTTGGTGGCAATCGACGTCGCGCCACTTCCCAGAAGGTTGGGCGCAGCGATATGCACGATAAACGACCACGGGCCTAGTCGTACAAGATCGCCGGTCTGGATTTCAATTGGCTCGTCCGCTGCAAGTCGAACACCATTCACGCTTGTTCCGTGGCGACTCGATAAATCGCGCACCATCCACCGGTTTCCATTGCATGAAATTTCCGCATGGCGGCGGCTTAAAGTCTGTGTCTCGTCACCCAGTGGAATGTCGCTTTCGCTCGACCGTCCCAGTACAACCGGCTTGCCTGGCTGGATTACCAGCGGCGTCATATCCAGTCCGGCAGTAGGCTCGAGCGTCAGGGGGTTTGACGTCTGTCCATAGAGGGTTGCAAGTGGTCTGTGCACGGGCACATGGTACGGGACAATCGTCGCTACTGCAACACGTAGATTCCTACGCCGTAGCTTGGCAGGTCCAGCACATACGCGTTCTGGTTTGTCAAGGTCAGCCGTGGCGGCGGCGTCAGCATTCCGAAGTTCTCCATGTTGTACGTGCCGACCAGGCACTCGGTGCTGTCTCGGGGGAGTGGACCAAAATCCACCGTGATTGACTGGGCGGGTTGTCCAACATTGATCGCGATGATCAGCGTTTGGCTGGGCATTTCTCCGACTTGTTCAATCCGCCGCGCAAAACACCAGACTTTGGGTGAGGAGGTTTGCAGCGGGAAGTAACCACCTTTGGAGAGTGCTGGGAGTCGCTTGCGCAATGAGATTAACTCTCGATAGGTCTCCAATAGCTGGCCCTGTTGTCCAAGCTGTTCCTCGACGCTCAGACCATCTTTGTTTTTTGAATACCGTTTTTCGACTGTGCGGGGATCGAGCTCCCAATATGCAGTCATGGGCGCGCCATCGGTCGCGTTCCACTTGAACGGTTCTCGGCGCGGAATGTCATTGGAATCGCTTCCAAACTTCCCTGCTTTTCCCCGCATTCCAATTTCATCGCCCATATAGACGCATGGGGGGAAGGGTTGAAGCATCTGAATTGCGGCAGCGACTTTGCTCTTGTAGACGGCTCTGCCAGGCTCGATAATCTCATCGAAGCCAAGCACACTTCCAATTCGGTCTACATCATGGTCGCCGATGACCGCGAGAAATGTGTTTCCGTTCGGGCGTGCGCTGCGCAGGTACGAGCCTTTGAGTTGTTTGCCGCTGACTGGATCGACCGCATCGTGTCTGACATCCTGTGCGTCAGGGTTGAGTTCCCTGAGCGTGCGATCCATGGCCGCGTAGATTGGTGAGGCATCTTCTTTTAGCAGGGCTTCACGCACGGCCGTTTGAAATGGCTTGGAAAACGCGGCGTCAAATGGTCCAAGCAGTTCTGCGCCGGTGGTTTCCCACTTGGCCTGTTCAGCGAATGTGATGACTTTTGCATCTGCTGCTCGTAGTGCCAGCTTCCATGGTGTCCAGAAGCTGTCGAGGTTATATCCCCAGCCATCGGGCGTTGATTTGTCTTCAGATGGTTCGTATTTCGTCCAAACGTGATCGAGGCGGAAGCCGTCAACCCCATCGTTTTTCCCAGGACCGCTCGGTAACATCAGACGGCGCGCCCAGGCTGTCACGAGAGTTCGGGGCTGTGGCTTGCGCAGATCCCACCAGATGATCCCGATTTTTTCTTTGTTCCATGTAGTAAATTCATATCCACGATACGTGGTGTTCTTGGCGTCTTTGAACGCAAGCCAAGAGCTGAATTCGTTCTTGGGGTTCTCAAAGGCTCCCTTGAAATACTTGGAATCTGTAGAGATTCCATAGGCTACGAAATCAACGAATATCTTGAGACCTGCATCGTGACACGCCTGAACTAGGTGTCGCCAGTCTTTCTCATCGCCGAGCCAGGACGAGAGCTCGTCGGCCGGGCCATGTTGATACCCGTGATAGGCTCGCGATACAAAGGGCGGCGTCAGCCAGATTCCGGTAAAGCCCATTGATTGGAGGTAGGGAATTCCCGCGACGATTCCTTGAAGATCACCAAAGCGGTGGGGGTCATTTTTCTGTGCCGACGTCGCGCCTGAATCGCGCCATGCGATTGGCATGATCTGGTACCAGACCTCTCCGGAGAGATCGGGGGATGGTCCAAAGTCGGGTTGGTTTTCTTGTCCGCGAGCGGAGCGCGTCCAGAGGAAGGCCGCCGCCAAAATAACGAATAACGCCAGAATCTTCATGGGGCAATCGTAGAAAGAAAAAGCCCACGACACACCACTAAAGGCTGCCGTGGGCTTGGGGTTGGGGCGAGGTTGAATTTCAGACTAACACCACAAATCCGCTTTCGCAAGGGATTTCTTGTTGGGAGGCGAGCGATTTCTAGGGTGAGCGTTTGATTTCCATGGGCTATCTCTGACCAAGTCGGGGTCGCTCTCGACACGCAAGGCATACCGAACAAACTACTATTTTCAGCGTACTTTTTCCGAGTCGGTGATTTGGATGGAACCAGAAGGGGGTGGCGAAGCGAATCAACGGGGGTTTCGCTTGTTCATGTCCCAAATACGCTCGATTCTATTGCGTGTTTGAAAGTCAGTTTGTATTCTGATAGCGGCAGGGCACTCCTGCAAGTATCAGTTTGGTTCTAAGGCGGCGATTCTGCCGCGGCGTGTAACTTTTTGAGAGAGGGATTATTCATGGCTCAGCGTTCAATAGCTTCACTCATTGCGCTCCTGGCGGGCAGTGCTTCTGTGGCGTTTGCTTCCGGGCGAACATCTGATCAGATTTCGCAAGCGCTGACAATGCAGGCTGGCGACCAGGCGTTGCTTTCTGTAAGTGAGAACGCGCCCGCAACCTATGCCCATGTTCCCGGAGTTACAGAGTTCCAGGGCAAGATGATTATTCGTCCGATCACGCGAGAAGATTGGCTTGCTCGTGGCGAGAGTGTTGCGAGTGCTGAAGACCACATTTCTCGCGCACGCGCTCGCTTGATGCCAATTCAGTGGGATTTTGTTGAGATTCATAATCACGTCCTCGTGACACTTCCTGCGGGCGTCACTGAAAATCAGATGGCCGCATTCCTCATGGCAACTGGCGAGTATCAGTACGCCGAACCAGATTACATCGTCTTCCCTTGTGTAGTTCCCAACGATGCAGGCTACACCAACGCAGGCATGTACGCTCATCAGAATTGCTACAGCGAACCAGCGTGGAACCTCTCCACAGGTTCTACGTCGGTGATTGTCGGCGTGACTGATACCGGCGTTCGTGTGGACCATCAGGACTTGCAGCCCAATCTCGTTTCGGGTGCGAACTCTGCTACAGGTACAGCAGTTGCTCAGACCTCCGGCGGCATGGTCAACGATCTCAACGGGCACGGTTCACACACAGCTGGAACGGTTGGTGCACGCGGCAACAACTCAGTTGGCGCAGTTGGCATGGGATGGATTAACAAAGTTATGCCAGTGCGCGTAAGTGATCTGTCGAGTGGCAACTCTTCTCTTGCCGCTCTTCAGGCCGGCGCAACATGGGCCGCACAAAATGGCGCCCGAGTGGTTTCAACCTCTTATTCCGGTGGTCCAAGTGCTGCTAACAACACTGTTGGCGCAACCATGCGAACAAGTTATAACGCGTTGTGGTTCTGGGCCGCGGGCAATAGCAATTCGAGCACGAATCTCACTGGCAACTCCTGGACTGAACTTCAGTTCGTTTCATCAGTAGATTCTTCGGACACTAAGTCGAGTTTCTCAAACTTCGGCAATGAGATCGATATCGCGGCTCCCGGCTCGAGTATCTATTCAACATGGCTAACCTCAACCTCAAGCTACAACACGATCAGCGGTACGTCAATGGCATGTCCTGCTGCGGCAGGAGCTGCCGGACTTATCGTTGCGATTAACCCCGCTCTCACCGCAATCCAAGTTCGCGACATTCTCTATCGAAACGTCGATGATATTGGAGCGGCCGGCGAAGACACGCTCTACGGCCCCGGCCGCCTCAACCTTGGTAAGGCTGCCGCCGATGCGTACCGCATGTCCTACCCGACCACGCTTCCATTCTCTGACAACTTTGACACTGGTTCATTCGCAAATGCCAAGTGGGCCTATCGCGATACGCTCGTAACAGTTTCCACTGCGGCCCTTGCCGAGCCGAGTGGCACCATGTCTGCCGATGTCGCTTCTGCCCGCCGTCTTGAATCAAACGCCATCAATCTGAGCGGCAATTCTTCGGCTCTCAATCTGACATTCGCGACCGAAACCCGCGGCACCGAAGCGGGCGAAACGATGGTTGTTGAGTATCTCAACTCCTCGAATGCCTGGGTGAATCTCGCCACCTACACAAGCACGGGCGCAAATGAGAACACATTCACTAACCGCAATATCGTGATCCCAACAGGTGCAGCGGTTCGCCATGTGAAGTTCGCCATTCGGTTCCGCGCAACCTCCGCGACACTGGATAGCACCGATCACTGGTACGTTGATAACGTCAATATTGGCGGCGTTCCATGCGATGCCGATTTCAATGGCGACAACACCGTTGACTTCTTCGATTACCTCGATTTCGTCGATGCCTTCTCGGCTGGACTTGCTTCCGCCGATTTCAACGGCGATACTGCCATTGACTTCTTCGATTACCTCGATTTCGTCGATGCGTATTCGCTGGGCTGCTAACGAAGGGGGCCCCTTGCATTTGCCATGGCAAACTAGGGTCAGCCCGACAACCTGGGATCAACTCCACCGCGCGTGCAGGCATTCTCACGCGCGGTGGATTGCTAATTTTGCCTGACGGGCATGGTGAACGATTTGGTTTCCCATAGATGGAGAGGGTACTCATAAATGGCAAATTGCCCAGTAGCTTTACTTCTAGCGGTGCTTGCGGGCACAGCCTCTGCCGGTTTCGCTTCGGGAAGCGCATCCGAGCAGATCGGCCAGTGTTTGGCATTGCAGGCGGGTGATCAGGCGAAGCTGGCAATCATCGAGAACGCGCCGGCAATTTATGCAAACACGCCCGGCGTCACTGAACTCCAGGGCAAAATGATCATTCGTCCCATCACCCTGGCAGATTGGCTCGCCCGCGGCGTCAACATTTCCGTCGCCGAGGAACACATTACTCGCGCGTTTGCCAGGCTCGCTCCAGTTCATTGGCAATTCGTAGCTATCCACAATCACGTGCTGGTGACTCTACCTGCGGGAGTCACCGAGAACCAGATGTCCGCGTTCCTGATGGCGACCGGCGAGTACCAGTACGCAGAGCCTGATTACATTGTCTACCCGTGCGCTGTTCCAAACGACGCTGGATACAACAACGCTGGCATGTACGCTCACCAGGTCTGCTACAGCGAACCAGCTTGGAATCTCTCCACCGGCTCATCCTCCGTGATTGTCGGTGTCACAGACACAGGTGTTCGCGTTGATCACGAAGACCTCTCTCTCAACCTTGTCTCTGGCGCAAATTCCGCGACCGGGACTGCAATTGCACAGACCGCAGGTGGAATGGTGAACGATCTCAACGGTCACGGAACACACACCGCAGGCACCATTGGAGCTCGCGGAAACAACTCCGTTGGCGCTGTCGGCATGAATTGGGTCACCAAGATCATGCCTGTTCGCGTGAGCAACACAGCTGGTGGCGGTTCTTCGCTTGCAGCCTTACAGGCGGGCGCGACCTGGGCAGCTCAAAATGGCGCCCGTGTTGTATCCACTTCGTATTCTGGGGTGAACAACGAATCAAATCAGACAGTCGGTGCCACTCTGCGAACGAGTTTTGACGCCCTCTGGTTCTGGGCCGCTGGAAATTCCAATTCAAACCTGGGCAATGACATCTATCCTGACCTTCAGATCGTTGGTGGCACAGATAGCAATGATGCCCGCTACACCGCTTCAAACTTCGGTGCTCCACTTGATATCTGTGCTCCAGGCGTTTCGATCTATTCCACGTGGCTCCTGTCCACGGCTTCTTACAACACTATTTCTGGTACTTCGATGGCATGTCCGGCAGCTGCCGGCGCAGCCGCGCTGATTGTTTCCATCAACCCCGCCCTTACTGCGATTCAGGTTCGCGACATTCTCTACCGAAACGTTGATGATCTTGGTACCGTTGGAGAAGACGATTTCTTTGGTGCCGGACGCCTCAATCTGGGTAGAGCGGCTGCTGACGCGTACCGCATGACTTTTCCAACCACGCTCCCGCTCTCAGACAATTTCGATACTGGCTCTTTCGCGAACACCAATTGGGTCTACCGAGATACGCTCGTCACCATAAACTCCGAAGCTGTCGCCGAACCCAGCGGTGCGATGTCCGCAGATGTGACCTCGGCTCGACGTCTGGAAACTAACGCGATAAACCTCAGCGGTAACTCCACGCCGCTCAACCTTGTATTCTCAACCGAGACCCGTGGCACTGAGGCTGGTGAGACCCTTGTCGTCGAATATCTCAACGCATCCAACGCGTGGGTGAACTTCGCAACCTTTACCAGTACCGGGGTCAGCGAAAGTACCTTTACGAGTCAAAATATCGTGATTCCGACAGGCGCAGATGTTCGGCATGCAAAGTTTGCGGTTCGATTCCGCGCAACTGCCGCACTTGATAGCAGCGACCATTGGTACATTGACAGTGTCAATATTGGCGAAACTACGTGTGTTGTCGATTTCAATGGCGATGGCATTCTCGACTTCTTCGATTACCTCGATTTCGTCGACGCGTTCGCTGCGGGTTTGCCTGCCGCGGACTTTAACGGTGATGCCGTCGTCGACTTGTTTGATTACCTCGATTTCGTTGATGCCTACTCAGCTGGCTGCTAACGCCTGGGACGGCCCGTAGCATTTGCCATGGCAAACTCGGGTCAGCCCGACAATCTGGGATCAACTCAACCGCGCGTGCAGGCATTCCCACGCGCGGTGGATCGTTTAATAACCCAATTTGCGTTGCTTCCCGGTATCGGCCGCCGCAGTGCGGAACGAATGGCATTCCACATTCTCAAA
>SXOY01000135.1 GCA_005776545.1 Planctomycetia bacterium
AACTCATGGCCGGAGTGTACCGCGAACTCTACAACTAAGGATAAACCTTTGTCGCGCTTGTCACGATTCCATTCTTGACTGTGACATCGATAAAGTAGTAGTCAATCCACAGCTTCTCATAGATCTGATACTCATCGTTCAAGAGGCCATCGGGAGTGGCGCAGCGGATCTGGGTGATGCTGGCTTTCTCCGCGATGCGAGGCTGGATCTGAGCCCAGTTCTTGCCAATCAGGTTGTCGGGACGCACGGCGGGTCGAAGTGCAAAGAAGATGCTGTAGCCCACGATGAGGAATGCCGCTGCGGCCCAGAGAAGCGGCTTGCGCAGTTTCCGGCACAGTCCAACCTCCGCGCAATCGCGAACGGGAGCAGTTGGTGGGGTGGGAGTTGAGGTCGGGGCGGGCATCACGCTGGTATATTAGGGGTTGCGTTATTTACCTGCATCGACGTTGTCGCATCGCTGACTGAGATAAGCGTGACTCTTTACCAGAAAGCTCTTGCCCTTCGACGTTCTGCTCGATGTTGGTCGGGGTCAGCACCCGCTGCTGTACCCATCCACGAAATCGAGGTAGTCAAAGAAATCAACTTCGCCATCGCCGTTGAAGTCGGCGGGGCATTGCAAAACGCTCAGTGCGGCCATGCGCGATGTGATGGAACTGCAGGTGTTGGTGATGACGCAATCGTACAGGCTCAGATTGTCAGCCATTGCAGCGGGACCAAGCGTGAGTGTTGGGCTGGTCGCGCCCGAGATGGCTCCGCCGTTTGAGAGGTTCACATAATTGCGACGCCACTGATATCCAATACCAGGACCACTGGCGATGACGGTGAACGATGCGGGGCTTCCGTCGATGACCGAAATCCCCACGGGGTGCGAGCTGATGACGGGGGGAGTGTTTGAGGTATTGATGTACGCATTCGTGGTGTTCGACACGTTGAACCCTACAGCCAGATCGATGCGGCCATCGGAGTTGAAATCAGCTGGCGCGATCCCCCAGGGACCGCTTCCCATATTCACGAGTGTGTTTGCGGCCCCAAAGGTCCCGCCTCCCAGGCCCAGATAGACATTGGTGACGCTGGGACTGGCGGCAGTGCCGATCAGGTCAGGGCGCCCATCGGAATTGACGTCCGCAATACAGATTCCGCGATAGGAGCCGACCGAAGACGTTGCGGCAAATGCTCCGAAGCCAGGACCTGTGCTGAAGGACCACGAGAGTGTGCCGCCGTTGAAGTTTGCACAGGCAATGTCGGGACGGCCATCGCCGTTGAGATCCGCGGCAGCAATCGCTGCGGGACTGATGCCTGCGTTCAGGGTGGCGTACTGCGTGAAACCGCCTGCCCCATTTCCCATGAAGACTGTAACATTTGTTGCACTTTGATTGGCGACCGCAATATCGAGATTGCCATCGCCGGTGAAGTCAGCCAGCGCAAGGCCCTGAGGTCCTGCACTCATACTTCCGGTGCTTTGCAGCGGCAACTGAGCGAAATTCCCGCCGCCCAGGTTCCGCAACCCTCCAAACGTGCCCGACCCGAAGTTAACCCAGAAGATATCCTGCCGTGCGTCATTGTCATAATCGCCCAGCGCAATCGCGGAGGGGCCACTGAACGATGGATAGTTCGCGACGAGCGTAAACGAGCCGGCGCCATTGCCTGCAAGCACAACAATCATGTTGGAGCTTGCAGATGCTCCCACAATATCCATTCTGCCATCGCTATTAAAATCGATGGCGACTATCCCCAAAATGTTTCCAAGTGCAACGGACGAGTTGATGTTCGTGCCGAAGGTTCCATCGCCGTTCCCCTGTGCGAACACCAGCATACCCGAGGCAGCGGTGACGACATCGAGCCTTCCATCTCCATTGAAATCGGCCGCGACAACTCCGCGCGGCTGAGAAAGACAGGGGCTGACTGTGGAGGTGGTCCCCATCGCAAACGTGCATTGGGCGGATGCGCCCGCGGTCGTGATGCATGCGAGGAGAACAGAGGAAATCGCCTGGGAAATTCTTGACATGTGTATGAGTCTCCGGGAGTAAAAAGTGCTCGCCGAGAATACCTGCTTGTGCGTCAAATTGCAACGCTCAATAAGAGAAATCCCGAAGGTTAGTGTGCTGGGTTCTGATAATAACGTGATTGCTGAGCTGCCTCAATTCCCACATGAGCCCCAGCCATCAACCTTGCCGCCAAATGGTCTTGCGGCGGCTGCCAAGTCGGCTTGTTTTGCCACAATCTCCTCGTATGTCACCAGCATCTCGATTGTGCATTCGACGAGCCACTGATCGCCTTCATCATTCAGACGGGTGGCGTAGCCGAGCGAGGCACAATATTCTTCCAGCTTTTCCGCGGCGGCTTTGGTTGGAACAACAAGCTGAAAATCGACGGTCATTTGCCTGGAGAGATTCGCTCCGTCGTTTTCCAACCGACGTATTGCATCTCCGTCATCGTCGTGGGGTAGATTCACCTTCATTCGGCATTATTGATAGGGAAAGCTGAGCGAGTCAATTCCAGATTTCGTGCGGGTCGTATTCCATTCTGTATTTCGCGAGCAGGGCCTCGACTTCTTCCTTGAATGTGAGTTTCTTGTGATGCGGCTTCTGTTTCGCGATGTATCTGGTGAGAGCATCGACCCCGGATTCACCGATGGAGAATCCAAAGTAGCCATCTTGCCAGTTGAAGCGATTTGTGCGGGCTTTCATCCATTTGGAAGAGTCGCGTTTTATGTGCAGAAGCAGGTTTGAGAGCGTGATGTTTTTGTCGAGTGAGATGAGCAGGTGAACGTGATCTTGCGTCCCGTTCATGGTGAGCAGCGGGGAGTGTTTTGTGCGGCAGATGCCGCCGATGAAGGAGTAGAGGCGCGGCTCAAGTTCTTGTGGGATTGAGGGCTCGCGATTGCGCGTGGAGAATGTGACATGGACGAGGAGTTTTGTAAGTGAGTTGGCCATGCGGGGAGGGTACCGGATTTCATGGTCTTTTGCTTTTCACCCCCTTGGGGTGATCGCCAGTAGCCGTGCGGTGGCTCGGCACCCACGGAGCCGTGGCGTGGCTTTGCACCCACGGATGCGATGGGCGTTTTGATCCTCACCCCTTGCGGGTGATCGTGATCGGTGACGAAGATGATGTTGGTGGTGTGAGTAGATTGCGAGCACCCACGAGGGGTGCGCCGGAAAAAGACAAAGGAGGAAATTGGGCGTGGCTTTCCGTGGGTGCGGCGAGGCGCCGCTACGCCACGGCTACTGGCTAGCACCCGCGAGGGGTGCTTCGAGGCAGTGTGGTATTGAGTTTGGCGCGGTGAGGGTCGAGCGGGGCGAATGTGAACATTCTGGGATGAAGAGCGGATTAGACGATCTGGTCAATCTTGGGCTGTGGGGGGATGTTTGCCATAGAAATCTTTTCTTTCTGCGGCGATGCCGCGATTGTTGTAGGGCGAATCGGTAACTCCGCTGCGCGGGTTCAGCAAAAATACATAACAATCGCTACATTTCGTTCAAACCTTACATCGCTCCAATATACCCAAAAACACCCAAACGGGCGTTGTAAACGGTTTCGGGGCTGCATGCCCGGAATAAGTGGGGAATAGGGTGTTTTGCTCGAGCGGGTGATCGCCGCTGCGCGGCGGGGTTTGGGGTCAACCCGCCGCAGTATGCGAATAACTGGGTTGGACGTCAGTTTTTTGGATTCTACTGCGTAGTAGAACTGTTTTACTACGTAGTAAAATCGTTTTACAGCCCAGGGAATTGATTCTACTGCGCAGTAAAGTCATTGTACTGCGTAGTAAAAAGGTTCTACTAGACACTGAGTTGGTTTTACCCTGCAGTAGAACAGGTTTACTGCGTAGTAGAACTTGCGCACCGGGCA
>SXOY01000136.1 GCA_005776545.1 Planctomycetia bacterium
ATCGGGGGCGGTTGTCGAAAAGGGAGAAACTCTCGTACAACTTGATGATTCAACCGAGCAAGCGAACCTGGCGCGTCAAGAAGCATCGGTGCGAGCATTGGAAGCATCGGTGAAGGTCGCAGATGCGAGGCTGCACCTTGCAGAAACGGATATGAAGCGATTTGCGGCGGCGGAAAAAGTGAATGTGGCGATTGAGGCGGATATGGATAAGGCGAGTGCCATGTTGGAAGAGGCAATCGCAGCGCGAGCACGGGCAATTGCGGATGTCGATGAAGCACAGACACGAGTTCAGGAAGTCCGCACGCTTATCGCGAAGAAAGTCATTAAGGCGCCGTTCAAGGGAAGGGTTGGTCTCCGCAATGTTCACCCAGGACAGTTTCTGAAGGAAGGCGAAACTGTTGTTATGTTGCAGGAGGTTGGGGATTCGATATTTCTGGATTTTGCGGTGCCGCAGGAATATGTGGGAAGGGTGAAGCCTGGGATGACGGTCATGGCGACAAGCCCGGTGCTGGGTCCGGACCCTGTGGCGATCAGGGTTGTGGCGATGGATGCAACAGTTGACAATTCGACTCGCAATGTCCGTGTGAGAAGTGTTGTGGAGAACAAGGACGATCGGCTTCGACCTGGGATGTTCATTGACATTCGGGTTCCGGCGGATGTGGCAAAGGCGTATGTGTCTGTGCCGCAGACTGCAGTGAGAAGAGCGAGTTTCGCGGATCATGTGTTTGTGGTTGTTGCTGGAGAGAATGGGGAATTACATGCTTCACAGCGATTTGTGAAACTGGGACCGACGGCGGGAGAAGATGTGATTGTGCTGGAAGGACTAAAGGTCGGTGAAAACATTGCTGCAACCGGTTCGTTCAAGTTGCGGGAAGGGGCACTGGTGAAGAAAGTGGTTCCCGGAAGTTTGCCAGTATCAGGGCCAGTATCAGGCGGGGCTATGCCAACAGGATCCCACTCCGACGACAAGGGGCCGCCGAAATAGTACTTCGACGGCTGTTTTGGCAGATGTGCACGCAATACAAACGAGTTAGAAGTGAGCAGCATGAAGTCGATTACGGATATATTTATTAAGAAGCCAGTGGTGGCGATTGTGGTCAACCTGATCATTCTGCTGCTGGGGTTTCGGGCGGTGAGCAGTCTGCCAGTGCGGCAGTACCCTCGCCTGGAATCAACATCCTTGATTCTGACGACGACGTATATCGGGGCGAGCGCGGAGACGGTGCGTGGGTTTATTACGGCACCTATCGAGCGAGCGGTATCAGCGATCGATGGGATTGATTTCATTGAAAGTTCGAGCACCGCAGGGGTTTCGCTCATCACACTGCATTTGCGGCTGAATCATGACTCAAATGCAGCGCTGGCGGAGGTCACTGCAAGGCTAAATCAGGTTCGAAGTGAATTGCCAGGCGAGGCCGAGTCGCCAGTCATTGAAATTCAGCGAGCAGACCGACCATTTGCGACGTTTTATCTGAGCTTTACGAGTGAGAATTTTGATTTGACTCGCCTCAACGACTATCTGACGCGGCAGATTCAACCTGCGCTGTCGACCATCGAAGGGGTTCAGCGGGTTGGAATTGAAGGGCAGCGAGATATTGCGATGCGAGTGTGGCTTGATGCAACTCGCCTTGACGCGTTGAACGTATCGCCAACTGAAGTGCTGGGAGCATTGCGGAGAAACAACTTTCTTGCGGCGGTTGGGCGAACCAAAGGCACGGATATTCAGATCGATCTCCTGACGGATACCGACCTGAAGAGCGTGGAAGAATTTGAGAAACTGATTGTGCGACAGGTGGCAGGGACGATCGTGCGTCTGAAAGATGTGGCACGAATTGAGCTTGGAAGTGTTGAAGTGACGGGAGAGGCCGGGTTGGATAAGGACCCGGCAATTTATCTGTCGGTATGGCCATTGCCCAAAGCCAACGAGCTTGAAGTCGCTACGCGATTGAAGGAAGGAATGGCACGATTGGCACCATCGTTGCCGGCTGGGGTAGAAATGCAATTGGCGTATGACGGTACGTATTACATGGATAATGCGTTGAAGGAGATCGTCAAGACGCTGACAGAGACGATCGCCATTGTGAGTCTGGTGGTGTTTCTTTTCATGGGTTCGTTTCGCAGCGTACTTGTGCCGTTGATTGCGATGCCAATTTCGCTGGCGGGTGCGTGCTTGTTCATGATCGCCTTGGGCTTTTCCATGAACCTGCTCACACTTCTTGCGGTGGTTTTGTCAGTGGGACTGGTTGTCGATGATGCGATTGTGATGGTGGAGAATGTGGAGCGGCATATTCGAGGCGGAATGTCGGCTACGAGAGCCGCGCTTGTTGGGGCGCGGGAGCTATTTGCACCGATTGTGTCAATGACGATTACGCTTGCAGTGGTCTATGCTCCGATTGGATTCCAGTCAGGGCTGACCGGCGCACTTTTCCGCGAATTCGCATTCACGCTGGCGGCGGCGGTTGTGGTTTCTGGCTTTGTGGCTGTCACGCTCAGCCCGATCATGTCAGCGAAACTGGTTCCGACGAGCCATCATGTGAGCTGGTTCTCGCGATTTGTGAATGCCAGATTTGATTCGCTGAAGAAATTGTACGGCTGGATGTTGAATGCCACTCTTGAATTGCGATGGACGATGGCAGTTGCCGCCGTCTGCATCATGATCGGCGCTGCGCCGCTCTATCAGCTATCTCGCAAGGAATTGGCACCGACCGAAGATGAGGGCGGAGTATTTCTGATTCTGTCTTCAGCTCCAGATTCAACCTTGGATGCGACCAGAAAAGCAGCGCAAGAAGTCACACACGCGCTTGGCTCATTTCCAGAGACCAAGCACGTATGGCGAGTGTTGACGGCCACCGGCGGGTTTGGCGGCATGCAGGCGTTGCCGTGGAACGAAAGAGAACGCACATCCGCCGAATTGCTCCCTGAGGCATTTGGTCGCGTGTCGGGGATCGCGGGAATACAAGCGTTTCCCATGCTCCCTCCGGCACTGCCTGGCGCTGGGTTCTCCGATGTAGAGTTGGTTATTACCAGCGACGACCCACCTGAACGCATGGTTGAATTTGCGGGGCGGCTGGAGGCTGCCGCGTACGAAAGCGGAAAGTTCATGTATGCGGATAGGGATTTGAAGATCGATCTGCCTCAGACACGAATCGTCATTGATCGCGCCAAGGTCGCAGACCTGGGACTGGACCTGGCAAGCGTCGGTCAGGATCTGGCGGTGATG
>SXOY01000012.1 GCA_005776545.1 Planctomycetia bacterium
CGATCCTGGGACTCGCTCAAAAACACACGATGTCACCGCAAAATTCGCAAGTCCTGTGCCGTAGATTCCAAAGCCCGAGGTACTGGTAGGAACCACGATCGTGCAGCGAATGAAACTAAACGCTGTGTTCGAGGAGCTTAAACTTATGTAAACGTCATAATACAATGCACGTTGGATTTTCAGGGAATCAAATATCCAGTTGTCTGAACCCGTAATGTAGAATCCATAGGATCGAGTGCCGCCACCGTCAAGGATAACCTCTCCGGCTGCGCTACCCGTAAAAGTGCCTGCAGTGTCGCCGACAATCGTATTTGGATTTCCCGTAGCACCGGCTCTGGATGACGATGAGATGGTGACCTGCTCGCTGTATGTCCCTGGGCCCACATAAATCGTTGTCCCTGGATTCGATACAGAGTTCACCGCGCGCTGAATCGTACGAAAAGCGGTCGCGGGCGTCAGCCCATTCGCCGTATCCGAACCCGTGGTTTTTACATACCGCACCTGCTGTGCAACGCTCTCACCAGTGCTCGCCGCGAGCACAATGATCGACATCAATATCTTCATCAATATCCGCATGAAAACGCTCCTTACTCAGCGCTTTCATTATCGACCCGCCTGTCTCCCAAATTTCACCATTCCCCCGCCCCGCTCACAAACCCACTCATTGCCTGCTGCATCCGCTCATTCAAGCCTGCCTTATCGGAACCCGGTGAGGTTATCACGCCTGAGCAACACGACTTGAACACAGTGCCCGGGCGTTCTTCCCATCGTGTCCATCGTGATTATATGATGTTATGTTTCTTTTGGCCTTTCTCCGCGACTCGGCGTACCGAGGCAGTGTTTCGCTGAAACACCCTGGACCACTTGAGCGGAACACTCAACGACTCAGCCTCACTTCGTTTTCCCCGATTCGGCCCGCAAGCTCGCCAGAATTCCAATCTCCTGCAATCGAACGCTCGCTTGGTCAAGTTCCTGCTTTGTCGCGGCAAATTCATCCGCATTCACACTCTGATAGTCGGCCTCCGCTCTCCGAATCATCTCGCCCAAATTCGCAATCGACCGCTCCAGCTCACCCGCATACCCATCCTCCAGTTCAGGCCGCAACTTCTTTAACCGCTCCGAAATCCACTTCACATCCAGCTTGCTGTTCACAACTAAATCCACAATTCGATGTCGCGTCATGTCCTCGCGCGCAAACGAAATCGACTCTGACTCCATCCGATCCACTTCCTCCCGCGTCAATCCGTGATTGGGCACTACCTGCAATTGCGCTCGCTTGCCGCTCCGTCTCTCATGTGCACTCACATTCAGCACGCCGTTCGCATCCACCAAAAACTCCACCTCAAGCTGCGGCACCCCCGCCGGCATCGGCGGAATCCCCCGCACATGAAATTCCCCCAAAACGCGGCAATCCGCCGCCATTTCCCGCTCCCCCTGATACACCCGCAACCGAATCGATGTCTGCCCGTCCACGCTCGTCGAAAACATCTCCTTCGCCCGCGTCGGCACAGTCGAGTTCCGCACAATCAATTTCGCAACCGCGCCGCCCACAGTCTCAATTCCCAGGCTCAGCGGCACAACATCCAGCAGCAACGCAGACTTGTTCAGTCCAGACAAGATCGCACCCTGCACGCTCGCGCCCAGCGCCACAACCTCATCAGGATTGATCGCGGTGTACGGCGCAAGTCCGAAAAACTCCCCCACAACCCGCTGCACACGCGGCACACGCGTCGCACCACCCACCATCACCACCGCCTGCACACCCTCCGCACCCAGCTTCGCTTTCACATCCGCCATCGCCCGCGCACAGCTCGCCAGTGTCCGCTGTAACAGCGGCTCGATCAATGACTCAAATTGAGTTCGTTCTACCACTCGCTCAATCCGCAGCCCGACATCCACAAGTTCAACTTTCAGAGTCGTCCGCTCACCCTCACTCAACTCTCGCTTCACGCGCTCGCATTCCATCACCAGCCTCCGCATGTCGCCCGCGCTCAGCTTCGAAGCAATGCCCTCAGCCTGCATCACCCACGCCACCAGCGCGGAATCCATGTCATCGCCGCCCAGGTGCGTATCTCCCGCCGTGGCCAGCACCTGGAAAAACGCCCGCCCGCCCTCTTCGGTCGCCGGTGTCAATTTCAAAATCGAAACATCAAACGTGCCGCCACCCAGGTCATATACCGCGACCGTCTCCGTAGTCTGATTCCTCGCCGCCTGCCGCTCAAGCCCGAGCCCATACGCCAGCGCCGCCGCCGTCGGCTCATTCACAATGCGCACAACGTCCAGCCCCGCAAGCCTTCCAGCATCTCGCGTCGCCTGTCGCTGCGCATCGTCAAAATACGCTGGCACAGTCACCACCGCCCGTTTCACCTCAACCCCTAACGCCTCCGTTGCTCGCGCTTTCAGCGCCCGCAGTATTTCCGCAGACACTTCCTGAGGCGACACAATCAGCTCTTTTCCCCCAAGTGCCGCCGCCGGAATCCGCACGCGCGCAGTATCCTGTTCGCCCGCCACGACATCAAACGAGAGATATGCAAGGTCTGCCGCAGCATCGCCAATCGAACGTCCCATCAACCGCTTGACGCTGGAAATCGTGCTCTGCGGAAACTGCGGCGAAGCATCTCTCGCCGCCAACCCAACAGTCTTCACAACTGAATCACCAACTCGTTCAAACCGCACCACACTGGGCAATAACCTCGACCCATCCCGCCCCGTCAAAACCCGCGGCCCCGATTCATCGCACACAGCCACCAGACTGTTGGTGGTCCCAAGGTCAATCCCGACTATCGGATCATTTCTCACACTCGACGACATTGCCACAAGCGTAGAGAGCAACCTCCACTATCGCTTTACCGCTCATCCACAATCGCCGTCAGATCCGCAACAATCTGAATCGGAATAATCGCCTCCGTCCGCACCGCTTCCGCCCCACTCTTATCTCGTAGCACGATCTTCAGGTTGTAGCTCCCAATCGTCAACGTTGGCGGCAATTCAATCTCCTGCACCAGATAAAAATCCTTCCGCTTGTTGCGACCCGTCTCAATCACACTCCGCTCCGGCTCTTTCACCTGCAACATCCCGTCATATGCATCCAACAACTGCATTTCCGTTGAGAGATCGACCGCCCACTGATCGCCCGGCATCTTGTCTGGGTCTGCTTCCTTCGCCGCCCTGTAGCCGAAATTCTCAATTTCAATGTACACAATCGCTCGATTTGATCTCGCAGACTGAAACACAAAAGTCCCATGTCCTGGCCTGCTCGGCAGCGGTACATATCTTCCATAACCCGTCACCCGCGATGCCAGCAGCGCATTTGATCCCTTGAACACCGGAACTTCCGGCTGCGCATTACCCGCCGCCAAAACTGGCGAATTCCCCGCAACCGCCACCTTCGGCGCTTCCGCCACAGGCGCGGGCACCGCCGGACCTATTTCCGGAACTGGTACCGCAACCACCGGCTTGGAACTCTCTGCCGAACCAGCATTCTCCTGAATCCGCGGCGACTCTACCGGCGTCGCCAATGGCTGCACAACTTCATGCCGAACTTCCGCTCGCGTTGGCTCGAGCACAATCGGTTGTTCCTGCACATCCGATAGATCCACCGCCGGTGTCGCAGTGCCTTTCAGCTCGTTCAATCCGTTCGATGGTGCGGCGTCGTTCTTGGCGATCCTGGTCGCCTTGGGATCACGATTGAAGAGCGCTTCATAATCCAACTTCGCCTGATTCGCCAGTTGTTGAAAATCCGAGTCCTTGCTTATTTCCACGGGCGTGTTCAGTTTCGGGTTTTTCGATTTGGCGCTCAGCAGGCTGCTCAGCCCGGTCGAAATCGGCTCCGAATCGGCCACTACTTCGCCGCTCCCTTGACTCCGTGTCGACGAACACGAAGTCATAAGCGCAGCAAAAGCCCCAAATCCGGCGGCCAAAACCGCAAGCTCGAGTATCGTAAACGGAAACACCCTCCGTCTCTTGGAAGCGACCTCGTTCACATTCTCTGCAGGAAGTGCTTTCAAATCCGCGGCGGGAACTTGCCGCGCATGCCGCGCGTGCCGTGTCAACCCCTGAATCTGAACGCGCGAACCGCTCGATTGTCCCGGTGAAGTAGTAGAAGAATTCACAACAACAGGCCTCCATGCCAACCAACGCCGCTCTCCGAGCGGGCGAGAAACAACCATGTCTATTCGACCAAGTTGCCTCTAAAACCTCACTTTCTCTCGATCTACGTACAGGCTACAAACAACCCAGCAGGGGCCAGCCATCTAATCAGCGTGCCGCCGCCGCCTTCGACGCAACTTTCCCCGCCAAAAGCCTCAAATCACTCCCGCGCAAAACCCCCGCAAGCAGTTCCGGCAATCGTTCCGGCGTACATCCAAAACACGGCATTCCCATCTTGGCCAATTGCTCTGCGAGCCTCTCGTTGTGACACGGCACACCCTGATCCGAAATCGCCAGCAAACCAATCCCCTTCACGCCGCTCTCAAGCAGAAATTCCATCTTCTTCAAAAACCGACTCGTATTGGGACTGGTGTCCTGCAAGTCGGCCAGCAGCACATACAGCGTCTTCGCAGGCGTGTGCATGAACCGTTCGCAATAACACGTCGCCTTCCAATAGTCTTCCGCGCCGCCAAGCTGTATGCCAAACAAGAGATCCACGGGATCTGAACAATGCTCCGTCAAGTCCACCACTTCCTCATGGTTAAACGCGACCACGTGCGTCTCCACCGAGCCGATACTCGCCAGAATCGCCCCCATGATGCCGCCATAGATCAGGCTTGTCGCCATCGAGCCAGATTGATCCATCGCGATAATGATGTTCCACTGATTCTGCCGCTGCTGCCTGCTGAAAAAACTCAAATTCTCCGGAATAATTGTCCCTAATTCCGGCTGATAGTTCCGTATGTTCCGCCTGATCGTCCGCGGCCAATCCAGATTCGGCAAACTGCGAAACGGACTGTGCCGGTTCCGCTGCAACGCGCCTCGAATCGCCTGCGTGAACTGCGACTCCAATTGCTTGCGCACATCCTCCACCACTTTCCGCACCAGCTCTCGCGCTGCCGACTTGGCCTTCTCCGGCACCATGTTCTTCATGGCAAGCACGGTCGCCGCCAGGTCAAGCGATGGCTCAATGTTCGCCATGATCTCAGGCTCAAACAAAAGTTGCTTCAGCCCGCGCCGCTCAATCGCATCTTTTTGCAGCAGTACCACGACATCCTTGGGAAAGAAATTGCGAATCTGGTCCAGCCACTTGGCCACCTTGGGCATCGATCGCCCCTTGGCCCCCGCTCCCAGCGGCCCGTGCTTTGGATCGCCTCCCCAGTCGTCTTTGTCGATCTCGCTGCCTTCATCGCTTGCATAAATCGCTTCAAGTGCCTCATCCAATTCGCTCTCATCACCGCCCAGAATCGGCTTCCCACCCATGCCACCCATCGACCCAAGCGCTTCCTCGGCAGATTTCCCAAGAATCAGTCGCCATCGCTCAAGTTGTTTCTGGTCAATTGCCATTCGTATTTCTTCACGCGCTAGCGCGACTCCAATTCAGGTGATCGCAACCATCGAAGGTCGGTGTCATTGTCACAGAGGCACAGAGACACAGAGAAAGGCAGAGAAATACAGCCACAGATAGGCCCTGATGAAAGCGCACGCAATGGTTCTTATCTGTGTACTTCTGTGTCATCTGTTGCTTGCCTTTCTCTCTGTATTCCTCTGTGTCTCTGTGCCTCTGTGGTGAATGCGACGATTACCTGTTATGGCTGAATTGAATCCGATCTACATACTTCCAAAATCAAAATCATTCAAATCACTCAGTTTCTTCTCCTCTTCTTCACTCAACTTCGATTCAATCGCCTCCGCCGCAACATCAGCGTTTACGCCCCAGTGCTCCGCCAGATTCTCCGCAATCTGCCGCTTCTCTCGCGCTGTAAACCCGCCAAACGCCCGCCGCAGAAACACCACCGACCTTCGGA
>SXOY01000137.1 GCA_005776545.1 Planctomycetia bacterium
CGCCAGGGCGGCGAAAAGATTCAGGTCAGCCTTTGCCGCGAGGAGCGGCATGAAGCTCAATTAGTGACAGACTGGATGAAACGGTTGCATGAGTCCAAAGGCGATGTTGAGGGAATTGCCTACAAAGACATGGCGATTTTCTACCGCACAAATTCGCTGTCGCGCGTGATGGAAGATGCGTTGCGGACAGCCGGGTTGCCATACGTCATCGCACGCGGCACAGCATTCTTTGATCGCGAAGAAGTGAAGAACGTGATCTCGTATCTGCGGACCATTGCCAATCCCGCGGATTCGGTTTCGCTGCTGCGAATTATCAATACGCCGGCTCGCGGCATTGGCGATACATCGATGGATCGCGTTGAAACGTGGGCCGCCGGAAATGGCATGAGCGCGATGGAAGGCCTGCGGCGTGCGAAGGAAGTCGGTGGGCTTTCGCCACGTGCAGTGGGTTCTATTGCAAAGTTCTTAGCAACGCTGGATGACTGGACTGGTGATGGATCATTTATGGGGGCAAGCGTTCCCGCGACGTTGCCTGAACTGGTTGAGCGTGTGATTCGCGAAAGCGGCATTGAAGCGATGTATCGCACGCAGGCGGCGACAAGCAAGTCTGAGGCTGATCTGGAACGGCTGGACAATCTGGATGAAATGATTTCTTCAGCTCGTCAGTTTGAAGCTGAGTTTGATCCGATTGGCGATCCGGCGAGTGAGTTTGATATTGATGAGGAAGGCGATGCGCAGGAGGTCACTCCCCCGCTGCTTTCAATGTTGCGGGCGTACCTTGAAGGGATCGCGCTGGTAGCTGATGCCGATGCAGTAGACCCTTCGCAGGGAGCGATTTCGCTGATGACATTGCACGCCGCCAAAGGGCTGGAATACAAGGCGGTTGCACTGATTGGACTTGAGGAAGGACTGCTGCCGCACATGCGCTCGCGTGAAAGTGAAGCGATGCTGGAAGAAGAGCGACGACTTTGTTTTGTGGGAATCACTCGAGCAATGAGGCGGCTGCACATCAGCGCTGCGGCGTACCGCACCCAACGCGGCATTCAGGAACGCACGATTCCAAGTCGGTTCCTCGAAGAAATAGGCAAGGAAGGTATCAAGTTCAGCGATCAGGCATCGCATTACCGCGAAGACACACTGCAGGGAATTGATGAGGAGTATTCACAGGTTGAAGATGATGGGGCGCGGCGCGGTTTCAAAGCACGGGTCGCTTCGCGGGGAGAATTCGATGATGGCTCTCCCAGTCGCGCATCCTCGAGTAAGCTGGCGAACCAGTTCCCGGTGGGAGCTCTCGTGCGGCATCCGCAATTCGGGGTGGGGAAAATCAAGACCGTGATCCGCGACATGCAGCCGCGTGCCGTAGTTGAGTTTCAACAAGCTGGTACCAAGACACTGGTCCTGGAGTATGCGAGGTTGTCTCGAATTGGATAGTGCAAGATTTTTATGCCGCAAACACTGGCTGAAATCCGTGAGATACTCGACACACGCGGCTTGCGGCCCAAGCATGCACTTGGTCAGAATTTTCTAGTCGATCACAACCTGTTGCGCAAGCTGGTCGATTCCGCGAACGTGAAGGCTGGCGATCTGGTTCTGGAGGTTGGGCCGGGCACGGGCACTTTGACTGATGAGTTGCTGGAGCGCGGC
The DNA here is from genome assembly GCA_005776545.1 of Planctomycetia bacterium. The sequence continues at coordinate 1,645 of SXOY01000137.1, forward strand.
TGCCGCGTGATTGCATGTGAATTGGACCAAGATCTGGGAGTACATCTTGCGGAACGGTTCGCACCTCGCGGCGAACAGTTTCGACTGGTGATGGGTGATTGCCTTGAATCCAAGCGTGAGCTATCACTTGCAGCCCACGCCGCACTCGGGAAAGAGCCCTTCAAGTTGGTTGCCAACTTGCCCTATGGCGCAGGCACGCCGCTGATGATGATTTTGATGAGCCAGTATCCCCAGTGCAGTGGCATGTGGGTGACGATTCAGTACGAGGTCGCGGAACGAATGCTGGCTCAACCTTCAACACGCGACTTTGGCCCGCTGGGTGTGATTGCACAGGCATCGGGGGATGTAAAACTTCTCTCCAAACTAAGTCCCGAATGTTTCTGGCCGCGCCCCAAGATCGACAGCGCCATGCTCCAATGGCTCCGCGGCCTCCGCCCCACTTCTGAAGTCTCCACGCTCCTGGACTTCTGCGCCAAACTCTTCTCGCAGCGCCGCAAGCAACTTGGATCAGTACTCGGTCGAGAAACCGAATGGCCCGAAGGAGTTGTGCCGCAGATGCGGGCGGAAGAATTGACTGTTAGACAGATTTGTAAGTTGTCGGGAATCCCGTCCTGACCCGCGCGGCGAAACATAAAACGGCAACCGGCAGGCTCTTTCGAGTCTGCCGGTCGATTTGGATCATTATGTGATCCTCATTGAGGCTGCTGCCTTTGGCAGCCTTCGTCGAGGCGCTTTAGTTTCGTGTTATTCACACGTTACCGGCGCAGCCCCTTATTACCTGAATGACTCACTAGTTCACCTCCTTTAAAGACATCGACCCTGCCAGCCATCGCGGGAGGTCTGCTGCGAGCATGTGCTTTCGCATATGCCGCCGCCCCGCTGCCAGCGTGTCTCCCCGCAGACCGTCGTCCGCGGCACACTTGCCGGAGTGGTTTGCCCGAAGGCTTGGCCACCCCGGCCGTACGAACTTCCCCTTCAAGTTTGTCCTGCGGTTTCCGCAGCACATGTCTCGTCGAAGCGTTCGTAATGGTTTATACCACAAAGTCTGATGCGGTTCAAGATGCGTAGATACTAATTTTTCAATATGGGGGACGGAAACTTCGGATTCGGCACTGCCGCGGCGGAATAACTATGCTCTCGGAGCCGATCGAGAACGCACCGACAAAGTCCGGATAATGGGGACTTTATGCGAGATGTCGCTGTTGCCGAAACCTCAACAGTTGCTCGCCTGTAGAACCAATCGCGACTGCGTCTCAACAAACGTTGCATCCTCTCCGCACCTTCCTGCTTGGAAACTTGCGCAGCCTCGCGTATATTGAAAGCGTGCCTAGTCAGCTTCATGCCGTGACTATCCCGGAGTAAAACAATGAAAACGCAACTCATTCGCTCGATCGATGGATCTGAGGCTCTTCGCACGTGCGCTCGATTGACGATGCACAAGCTCGCTCTGGCGGGAGTTGCTGCAGTACTGGTGAGCAGCGCACACGCGCAGTGGACGGTTACCACTTTCACGCCTGCGGGCGCAACTGCTTCCGGGCTTTCCGGCTGTGATGGAGATGAGCAGGTTGGAAGTATTACTTTGCTGGGAGTAGAACGCGCCAGCCTCTGGAGCGGCAATCCGGCTTCGCGCATCGATCTGCATCCGGCGAGCGCTACTCGGTCGCTGGCACTGGCAATCGGCGGCGGACAACAGGCGGGATACTGCTTAGTGAACAACGCGTTACACGCCTGCATGTGGAGCGGCAGCGCGGCATCGTGGGTAGATCTCAATCCCGCGGGCGCAGATGAGTCGGGGGCGTTTGCGGTAAGCGAAGGGTCTCAGGCTGGCTACGTGTTCACAGACGGAATGAATCGGGCCGCGCTGTGGAACGGCAGCGCGAATTCGTACATCGATCTCAATCCGACAGGCTCGATGGAATCGATCGTCAACGCAGCTGACGGGGGAATGCAGGCAGGATTCGCCTACGTTGGCGGCAAGTACCGCGCCGGCATATGGAGCGGCAGCGCTGATTCGTGGATCGATCTCAGTCCGGCTGGATCAACCACTTCGTTCGCGTTCGCCATCAGAGGTGGTCAGCAGGCGGGGAGCGTAGAAATTGACGGTATCACACGAGCGTGTATCTGGAGCGGTTCAACAAGTGGTTGGATTGACCTAGGTCCATCACAAGCGAGTGAGTCTGCGGCGTTTGCAACCAATGGAACTGAGCAAGCGGGGTACGTGCGAATTGGAGATTTCAATTTCGCATGTGTGTGGAACGGCACCGCAGCCTCACGTTTTGATCTACAGACGCCCGCTGGATTGGGCGATGCAGTGGCGACCGGAATCACAAGCGATAACGTACATACATATGTCACCGGCCTCGCCATCAATAACGCCACCGGCTTGGTAGAAGGACTGCTATGGACGCGAATCGATCAGCTCTGTGCAGCGGATTTCAACAGCGACGGCATCGTGGATATGTTCGACTACCTGGATTTTGTTGCCGCATTCGCAGAGGTTTCGGCCGCGGCAGATTTCAACCACGATGGCGTGATTGATCTCTTTGATTACCTCGATTTCGTGCAGGTGTTCAGTACGGGATGCTGAATCTGCTGCAAGCTCACGTCAATTGAGTTGCTCTGCGCAGTACACGCATTAGGCATTGGGGATTAGTGACGGCCAAGGATACGCTCCTTCAACACCCGATCGAGAACGCATCGACGAAGTCGAGGTAGTCGAAGAAGTCGATGCTTGTGTCGCCGTTGAAATCGGCGGAAGGATCATCTGCCGAGAATGCATCGACGAAATCGAGGTAGTCGAAGAAGTCGACGGAAGCATCGTGATTGAAATCGGGTGGGCAGATGATGTCGGTCAGACGATTGCGGATGACTTTGATGTTGTCAAATGCGCGGGCACCGGTGCCGTCGATTGTCACAAGGTCATCGCCCTGTTGTGAGTCGTTATCGACGTTGGCGGCGGCGATGAACTTGGGGCTGGTGCCGGAGGTCACCTGACCGTTCAGGAGTACGAATGCGAGTTGCGGGCCGCTGATGTCGTTGCGAAGCAGTTGGACTTCGCGGAATCCTGGAGCCCCTGAGCAGAACGCCAGATCGAGGTCGTCATCACCATCAACATTGGTTGCGACGATGGCAGAGGGGGCAGAGCCCACGGACAGGTTTGCCGGTGGGGAGAACTCGCCGCCGCTTCGGTTCACGAGAATCGAGATTGAGTCAGAGCCTTGATTTACAACGGCAATATCCGAGGGCAATGCAACATTGCGAAGGTGGCCGACCACAATGTCTACCGGATCGGTGCCGACGAGGTAATCGGTCTGCACGAATCCTTCTGAATCCTGATTACGGTGAAGCACTGAAAGAGTGCTTTCGCTGGGCCGCAGAACCAGGATGCTCTGCTGCCGGACCGTAGTTGGCAGGTCCTTGTCGTTATCAATATCTGCGAGGACAATTCGGCGTGGCCCATTGCCGACGGAGAGGTTCGATCCACTGGAGAACAACAGATTCCCGGCTGTGGAAGTGTTGCTGAATGTGGTGATAGTGCCGGAGGCAAAGTTGGTGACTGCGATATCGCTGCGATACCGACGCTCGCTGGGGTTTGAAGGGAAGTTGCGATCGAGATTGCCGGCGGCTATGCCGCGTGGATCGCTGAAACCGGTGAGGGTCGTGGCGTTCGCGAGGATGGGGTCCTGATTCCCATCGGTGCCATCGTTGCGAAAGATGGTGACGGATCCGGAACTGCGATTGACCACCGCGATATCTAGGCGATGTGCGGGATCGTTGTCGAGATCAGTAAGCACGAGGTCTACGGGGTTGCGACCGACAGGGATTTGAATGCTTGAACGGAAGCCGTTCCAATTCTGGCCTGATCCGCCATCATTGATGAGAAGGTGAATGAAGCCATTTTGGCCGGTTGGATCGAGCGTGTCTGGAACTGTGACTGCGAGGTCAGGGAATGTGTCACCGTTGAGATCGCCGACGGCGAGCGCGGTCGGGCCGCCGTTGACGCCAAATGGGCGGTTATCGCCGAAATCGCTGCCATCGCCCAGCGGGGAGTTTTTCAACTCGATGGTGCCCAGGCCGTTGGGACCGGATACATATGACACATTAAGAAATCTTTGATTGCTGAGGCCGGGGAAGTAGGCAACGTCGAAAAGGCTCTGTACATTCTGCGTTGCACGAACCAGTTCGAACGAATCTGTGCCCAGGAAATTGCGAAACTTCGCAAATAGGCCCTTACTTCGCCGTTGGAAGCGGAAAGCGGATCATTAATTGCGAATGCAGCGGCGGGTATTCCAATTCTACGCGGACACCGGCGAAGTCGCTGGGGGTCCAGCCGGTTCGTTCGAAGGCTCTTTGCACCATTTCGGAGTATCGTGGGACCAGCGGCGTAGCTACTGCGGGCGGCGAACCTGCGAGTGCAGTCAGTCGCGGGTGGATGGGGAGCACTTTGGAATCTTCAGCACTGGGAGTGCGTTGTCCGTGCGGAATTACTTCGCTGAACAAGATTGAACTTGCCTGCGAAACAAAATCCAGATCGCGATGGTAAAGAAGATCTATCACAATGTTTTCGCACGGCATGGAAATGACCATGCCGACTTCACCGATTTGATCTTGTGGCGTCTGGTAGCGGCCGACTTCTGATCGCATGATTTCGCCGGCAAAGCAGTCGAAGGCGCCGGTGTTTCCAACTTCGCCGCTGCGCATGACATAATCGCGTCCTTGCTCAGTAGTGGTCGCATCGACATGCGGGATTTCGCCGCGGCAAAACTCGGTCATGAGCGGCACGCCATTGGGAGCAGCGGGATCAAGTGGTTCCCAGCGATTCGGCTCACTGGTGTTGTCCAAAAACCCCCAGAAACGCATTTTGAAAATCGGCCATTGAACATTGGGTCGCAATCTTCTTACTCGAACACAGCCCCGAATTGCGGCCATGTCCAGGAGTGTCGGATCGGAGGCATTGGGAGCAAGAAACCAGGTGGAGAGACGTGTGCGGGCCTGCACGCCACAAATGCCGCTTTGGCCGCGGAAACTGAGTCTGCGGCTGAGTTCCAGGCGATCATCCGGATTAGCGGTCAGATTATCTAATATAAGGTCGAGCGTGGTGCGGTCACCGGCATGCCGCGCGATCATGGCATCCACCCCGGCAGCGGCGGCATGGACCCTGGCTTTTGCTTCCATGACTTTTGGAGTCGAAGGAAATGCTTCGACGACTTTGGCGATAGAGCTGGCACCTGGGGCAAATGACACTGCGACCATCGAGCCGCTGGATTCGAGGAATCTGGAGATGCTCCAGGTCAACGTCTTATTCACACCCAGTTGCCGAGCGGCGTCTTGCGGCTTGTTAGGGTCTACCGAACCAGCGTCGTAGAGTTCGATCAATGCTGATTTCAGCCTTGTGACCGTTTCGTGGCAATCAGATTCGAAGATGCTCGAGTGCATTCTGACCCTCTATTCCTCCATCTTACCAAAGTTGTGGACGATTTGCGAGCCTTCTTCCATTTTTTCAGATAAATTTCCAATTGGAATATTGACTGGATGCCGCAAAACTGTTATTCTGGATTCTCGGAATAGACCCAACCAGAGCTTTCCACAGGAAATGCTCGACTTGACACCAGGAGTTTTCTCAATGGCAACACAGCGTAAGTATTTCTCTGCCGGTTCGCTCGCTTTGGCCGCCTTGGCATTGGCAAGCATCGGCGCACACACCGCGCTGGCCCAGCCGACACTCATCGTAAACGGGCTGGCCGATGACATGTCATCAGATGGCACCAAGAGCACCGGGTATCTCTTTGATTATTCAATTCCTGCTTACGTGCCGTACACGTGGCAGCGTGGTGTTGGATACTCAATAGTGCCTGGCTCTGGATTTGGCTCAGACCTGCTTCGCGGCTCGAGCGACCTGAGCGTACTTTCGACCAGCATGAACAACGTGACCGACTGGGGCAATCTCAATTGCTTCAACGGCTACTGCGCATGGGGCGATTGCGTTCCTGGCGAGCCGCTGCCGCCGCCAGCTCCGTGCATGATTCCAACGATTGCGCACCGTTACTCAACCGCCACGGGCTGGGTCAATACTGGATCGGTCCCGCGCTTGCTTGATGCAGGCTCAGGCCGCTATTTCGGCGGCACTCGCTGCGACAGCACGATCAACACCGCGAATGACATCTCTGGAAACGGCAATGTGATTGTCGGCGGCGCGTGGTCTGCCCCACTGCTCAACGGTTCAGGCGGTCCGGGATATGGACTCTGCGGCGACATGGTTGCGTTCAAGTACGACAGCACGGTCGGAGCAGTCGAAGCACTGGCGATGCAGCCCGGCACATTGATTTCTCGCGCGGACTCGGTGAACGATGATGGCACGGTCATTACCGGATATGACCAGGGACTTATTGATGACCCGATCTATCCCTATGAAGGCCGCCGGATTTGTGTGTGGGTCAATGGCGTGCAGACGCTGATCGATGATCTCTCTGGTTCTTACGCACCTTACATTGTAAATGGTCCTGGCAACGTGATCGCCGGTGGCCCAAATTCGGTGTATTGCAACGACTACTTCCTGATCAACGACTTGCAGCTTGTGAAGTGGGACCGCCAGCTCGACGACTCCTGGACGCCAACGGCACTTGGTCGCCCCATCGATTACTTCGACGGCATCCAGATCAACGCGTTGTCAGCGATGTACGTGAATGCGGTCAGCAACGATGGCAACACGATCGTCGGCACAGCCGAATACGGCTCGCCATTCTTTGGCGGCGTCGCTCGCCCATTCATCTGGAGCCCCACCATCAACGGCGGCGTGCCCATGGATTTCCCAACGTATCTCGAGCAGATCGCACCGGGCAGCCCCATCGTGCAACCGGGCTTCTCGATCACGCGCATCAACGGCATCAGCGCCGATGGCAATGCACTCTCAGTTGTTGTTCGCAACGGCATCAACACCTGCACCGACCCAGCGATGAGTCTCGACACCGGCGATCGCGGCGTGCTCTATCTCAACGGGACCGGCATCGCCTGCGATGCGCCACGCATCGCCATCGGGCCGCGTGACTACAACTCAACGCAGTACACACCGTTTGGCGTCGCGCTCAACGTGTTCGCATCGGGCACGTTCCCCATGACGTACACCTGGGAACGCGAAGACAGTGCGAATCCCGGAACCTGGCTCCCACTCACCGAAGCGTGTGCAGGCTTTGGCTGGGGTTCAGAGTGGGACTACGAAGGCATCAACAAGAACCAGCTTCGCATCGGCCAGGCAAACTGCGGCAACAACCGCGATGGCCGCTACCGTGTGACAGTTTCCAACTCCTGCGGCACGATCACCAGCGATCCCGCGACGGTCACCTTCGCACAGGGAACGCTCATCATGCAGGAACCGGTGAACGCTGTTGGCTGCCGCCGCAACTTCCAGTACTTCAATGCCGTTGCCATCAGCAACTCGGCCGACCTCACCGAGCAATGGGAAATCGCGGACGCTTCGGACCCGTTGAACTTCACTCCATTGTTTGATGGCCTCAACACCATGAGCGATGGCCGCGTGCTCGATGTCTTTGGCTCGACCGGACAATTCCTGGGCATCACACCGGGCGTCTCAAGCGGCGGAAGTTCCTACATCGTCCGCTGCAATTTCCTCAGCCCCTGCGGCAACGCGATGAGCACCACCGCCACGCTGACCCTGTGCGATGCAGATTACAACTGCGACGGCGTGGTTGACTTCTTTGACTACCTCGACTTTGTCGATGCCTTCAGCGCCATGGAATTCGAATCCGATTTCAACGGCGACCAGACCATCGACTTCTTCGATTACCTCGATTTTGTTGATGCGTTCAGCAGTGGATGTTGAAGACAGGCATCAGGCATTAGGCATCAGGCATCAGGGACGGACAAAGGCATAGGAACTGTGGCCCCGGATCAGCATCCGGGGCCTTTTCTTTTCCTGCTGATGCCTGATGCCTAATGCCGGATGCCTATTTGTGTGCGGTTCAATCACGCTGCGACCTTGACCGGGCCGCCGGCGCGAAGGTCTACTCCGCCGCCGCCGGTGCCAAATTGCACGCTGAACGTGTTGCTGGTTTCGCCGGCGCGATTGGCCCGGAATCCCTGCACCATATATCTGGCTCCGTGCGCGGCTGCACTTGCGGGGAGCGTGGTATCGACAAATGTGATGCGACGGTTGCGGTTGGTGCTGCCGCCGGTGCCGCCAATGCCGACGAATTGAGATTGACCGGGAAGCTTTCGCATGACTCTGAAGAACGCCCCGGTTCCGGCGGCGGAATTTTTCGCCGCCCACGAGAGCGCGACGCTGCCATCGGTGTTGAGCGCGATGTGAATGTGCGAGGGTTTGCCGGGAGGGGCGCTGGGCGAAGAGGAGAGCGGCTCAGGAATCTGCGAAGCCGAGTACACCTGTGAGGGCACGGGCTGAAACTTTGCAAACGCCTTGATCTGGCTGACCATGTTCGCAGCCTGAACATGCATTTTTGAAACATCATCTCGCATGGTGATCGTTGCAGCCCGTGACGCCAGCCGGGCCGCCTCTGCTGCATCGTAACTCTTGCGTGCAATCAGCGTCGCATCGGCCAATTCGTTCACTTGCGAAACAGTCAAACCGATCGCCGATGGATTATTGAGCCACGCCGGAAGATGCGTCTCACAAAATTGAATCCGCTCGATCAAACTGTCGGGTAAAACGTTCATGTCAGGCTCCGTTCCGCCGCCGCCGCCCCGCGTAAATGCCCTTGCAATCCCACAGGACTTCGGCTATATTGCCGCATCGGCCCTCTGCCCCACTGACTTGACCGCCCCGGAGCAAATCATGTCCAAGTTCTTCGCTCACCCGCCCGCCGCAACGAAAAACCCCCTCACTTCAGGGACTTTTGCCAACGCTTCAGCGACTAAAGCCAAGGCCGCAGGAGTTGAAGCGAAGAGATTCTTGACCGATGCGGCCGGATTAGCCAACCCAAAGCACTCCATTTCTGTAGCAGCACTCCTGATTGCGGCACTTCCGGGACTTGCACGCGCACAGTGGATTGTCACCGAGTTGAACCCGGGGGGGCCAGGTTTCTCTCGCGGACAAGCCGCAAGTGGCGGAGTGCAGGGCGGCTACAAGTATGTCGGAAACCAAATCCATGGGGGGATATGGAATTCCAACAGCAGCTCTTTTCTCGATCTCAATCCAGCCGGATTCACGCAATCGGAGGTCCTCACTATTTACGGAGGGATTCAAGGCGGGAGGGCGATAGTCAACGGTTCCGGGCAAGCCGGTTTATGGACAGGAACGGCCATCTCATGGAGAAACCTGCAACCCGCTGGGATAGGCGAGTCTGCTGTGCTGGCACTCAATGGCACGCAGCAAGGTGGGCTGGGAAGGGTGGTGCCAGATTGGAGACCTCACGCTTTACTTTGGCGCGGGACCGCGGCATCCTGTGTCGACTTGAACCCAGCGGGCGCGTACTCCTCTTCTGTCCGCGCGATTTCCGATGGTCACCAGTACGGATATGCAGAGATGGGCAACGGGTATCACGCCGGGATGTGGAGCGGGACAGCCGCATCGTGGGTGGATCTCAGCCCATTGGGGACGTCAAATTCCTTTCTGTTCGGCGCACATGATGGACAGCAGGTGGGCTACGTGAACATTGGATTCACAAATACTCTGATTCACGCGTGCATTTGGAGTGGAACTGCTGCATCATGGATTGACATCCATCCTCCCGGCGCGTCCGAGTCCAAGGCCTACGGCATTGGGGCTGGAATTCAAGTTGGCCACACCGGTGCTCCGGAATTCCGCCACGCCTGCCTTTGGCGCGGGACTGCGTCATCCTACCTTGACCTCAGTCAATTCCTGCCCGCCGGGTTCCGAGACAGTATAGCCATGGCAGTCTCAAGTGATTCAATCAATACGTATGTTGTGGGATCGGCACGCGATCGTTTCGGTCAAACCTCCGCGTTGGTCTGGATCAAACCACATGTTCCGCCGTGCTATGCAGATTTCAATGGCGACACTACTGTTGATTTCTTCGACTACATAGATTTCGTGTCGGCGTTCAGCTCTGACTCCAGCTCCGCCGATTTCAATCACGACACGGTAATTGATCTCTACGACTATCTCGAGTTTGTGCAAGCCTTCAGCACGGGATGTTGAGGCACTCTCCTCTCACGTCTCAAGTTCATCAAACGCCCCTTTGGCGTTCTGTTCATCAATGTACTTCTGAAAGTCGCCCATCTTGTAACTCACAAAACAGAAGACGTGATGCAGCGTCGTCCACTCGATATCGGTGGGATCTTCATCAAGGTCTTTGCGGAGGCGGTTGAGTTCGGCGAGCAGTGTTTCAGCTTTGATTTTCTTGTCGGGCATGCACAAGGATATGTGGCGCAGCTCGCTGAAGATAACGCGAGACTCAGCCGCAGAGGTCCCAGGCTTTCCCAGACACACACGTCAGACCCGCTGCCCTATATCTGGGCTTTTCTGGGTGTGGCTGTGGCCAACTTCCGTTCTTACTTACTCTGTTTTTCAATGGCAATGAAACCGATCTCCAGTTGCCCCGCGACTTCCAAAGCAGAGCCGCTCCAGCGAACAGAACTGGCCACTTCTGGCAAACAGAGTGCTCAGCGAGGCCGGCAATAACAGGGATTATTCCCTGATGCACTCGCGTCGATGCCGCCGCCCAAACGGGCATATTTCCCTATACATCTTGAGTACCCGTTTGACGAAGATGGCTGTGTAGAGCAGACTGCAGCGTATCTGCAGCGGCACAAAATGGGAAAGGAGACGGGTATGACTACTACTTTGTTGAAGACCGATGGGCAGATCAAGACCGATGTGCTGGAAGAACTCAAGTGGGACCCCACCATTGATGAGTCTGATATCGGGGTGCGGGTGAAAGATGGAATTGTCATGCTGACGGGGAGCATCGACGCATACCCGAAGAAACTCGCAGCCCGGGATGCCGCACACCGTGTGCATGGCGTGCTCGATGTGGTGGATGAACTGCAGGTGAATATCCCCAGCCACTGGGAGAAGACTGATGAAGACCTCGCCAAAGCTGTTCGCCATGCGATGAAGTGGGATGTCCTGGTGCCTGATGACCGGATCACCTCCACGGTTTCAAAGGGCGTGGTAACGCTGCAGGGGAAGGTGGACACCTGGGCACAACGCTTCGATACCGCCGTCTCAGTGCAGCGGCTTGCGGGCGTCAAAGGGCTGGTGAATCAGATCACCGTATCTGCAAAAACCGTTAATCCCATGCAGATCAAACGCGACATCGAGGAGGCACTCGAACGCCAGACCGAGAGAGAGATCAAACGGCTGGGAATCGCTGTCCGCGATGGAGTCGTGACATTGACAGGCACACTGCGGTCCTGGAGCGAGAAGAACGCGGCGGAGCGTGTTGCGGCCAACGCGCCGGGTGTCTGCCGCGTGGAAGACAAGACCGTTGTTGATCCATATTGCTGAGTGAATACAAGGCTCGACCCGGCACGTTGCCGGAGTCACAACAGTTGAAAGGAGAACACATGAGCCTCACACTTTCACGTACTCGCGAGCCAGTGCTTCGACCAAACGGCGAGTTCGCACGGCTGCGCGATGAGATTGATCGCACCTTTGAACGCCTGGCACACGAGCCACTTGGATTGCTCGGACTCTCGCCAACACCACAGGCCATCGATCGGTGGCTCCCGCCGCTGGATGTGAGCGAAACCGAGTCGGAAATCATCGTGCAGGCCGAATTGCCCGGGATTCCCGTGAAGAACCTCGATATCTCGCTCTCGGGCACCACCCTCACCATCACGGGCGAGAAAAACGAAATGAGCGAGAAGAAGGACAAGGACTTCTACCAATGCGAGCGGCGGTTCGGCTCATTCCGGCGTGTGGTTGAGCTGCCCGACTCGATCGATGCCGACAAGATCGCCGCAGAATCGGACAATGGCATCGTGACAATTCACATTGCCAAGAAACCGGGAACAAAACCCCGGCACGTGGAGGTTAAGCCGGTTTCAAAGAAAGTCCCGGTTACGGGATAAGTCCTCCTGATTGACCTGATGTCACACACAGGTCAATAGCGCGCAAAGGCCGAAGGGCTTGGGCGCGCATTTGTCTTCGGCGATTTGGGAACACGCGGGAACTGTGTTAAGTAGAGGGGCGAACCGCTTTCCCGGGAACAGGAGCCTCCCATGGATTCTGCTCACACACAACGACTATTGCTGGGAACCGCGACAGATGCGGCGGTGATCGTGCTTCTATTCACGACCCTACTAAGCTCGTGGGCATTGGTGATTGCGGCGAGCTTCGTACTTACGACGTTACTCATAGTGACCTGGTTCAACCGCAACAGGGGAGAACGCAGCGGATTTGTCCTCCGCACAATCGCAATCGGGCTTGCGGCGGTGGTCATCGGCACAGGCGCAAAGTGGATCTTGCAGTGACGGTATGTTGTTGCTTACAACACTCTCAAGCCGAGGTGTGCATCGCTGACGAATATGACCTACTTCTGCATTCGACGGAAGATCATCGGTTCTTCAAACGCAGCGGGGTCGTGTGCGTGCCGCAGAATAATGTCACGCACCTGATCGGTGGTCGCCGTGACCATCGAGACTTCTCCGCCGCCGAGAGAGACATGATTGCTCGCGACTTTTTCTCGCTGCGCCATGCTGTCAAGCCAGGCCGCATCAAAGTTCCAGACTCGCAGCTCGTCTCCGATACGAGTGACCTTCATGACCTGGTGCACAGGGACCGC